>CAZUDR010000075.1:0-10598 GCA_964618715.1 uncultured Undibacter sp.
GTATTTCAGCCGCACGGGCGCCGCGCGCGGGCGCGCGCGCGTGCCGGTGCCGGTATTCGGGCTGGTGTTCCTCGCATTGTGCCTGCTCAATTCGGCGATGCCGTTTGCCGGCGCCCTGATGCCGGTCTATACGCCGGTCAAGGATGTGCTGGTGGAAGCCTCGGCCTGGGGTCTGCTGCTGGCGGTCAGCGCGCTCGGCCTCGGCACCTCGCTCGCCGCCGTGGCTGCGCTGGGCTGGCGGCATATCGCGACACTGACGGTCTCGACGGCAATCATTCTCGTCGTTGTGACCGGAGGCCTGCTGGTTCTCGGTCAATTCTGAAAAGCGGACCGGCTATCTGCGGCGGCACGCCCGCAGGTATTCCTCGGCATGCTCCCGCCCGCGCAGGCGGCCGATCTCCATGCGTTTTCCCGGCACGTGCGAGAACACGTGCGTGGCAAAATCCCGGAGCGTGGCGAGCAGCGTGTCATCGGCCGGCGCCGCCTCGCCAGCGGGAACCGCGATCAGCTTGTGATCGGTCTCGCCGTCCTCCACCTGTTCCATCAGCGCGACCGGCTCGCACTCGACCTGCTCGCCCGACGCCAGCCGGCGTCCGGTGACGACGAAACAGTCGACGGCATCGCCGTCGCCGCCCCTGGTGCCGATCACGAAGCCGTAGGCAAACGGGTAGGCGGCCGACACCTCGGTGGAGCCGAGATGGCGCAGCGTGCGCTCGTCATAGGTGTTCTTGCGCCGCGATCCCGCCTCGTTCTCGATGAATACGCGCATGGATTTTCCGGTTTGCCGCGAGGGCAGCGGTCTGCATCGAGCATGACTTTTCCGCAACAGGATTTCCACCTTCCCGGCCGCATGCACTAGGATCGGCGGGCGGACGCGGAGGAGGGCGGCTTGGCGGGCAGGTTCAAACGGGAGCAGATCGTCGCCCGGCTGCGGGCGGAGGTCGAGGCCGGGCGTCCGGTCTACGACGCGCTTTGCGGGACCGGGATCACCGCCAAGATGGCGGCACGCGGCGGTGCGGATCTTGTCACCACGCACTGTCTCGCCTATTTCCGCATGCAGGGCCTGAGCTCGATGGCCGGCTACCTGCCGATTTGCGATGCCAATGCGCTCACGCTCGACCTTGGCGAACGTGCGCTCGTCAACGTCGTGCGCGATTGTCCGCTGATTGCCGGCCTGCTCTGTGTCGACCCGACGCGGGATATGGAGCGGTTTCTCGAACGGATCGCCGAAGCCGGCTATGACGGCGTGATGAACTGCCCGACGGTAGCGCTGATCGACGGCAAGTTCCGCAGCGACCTGGAGGAGACCGGCATGGGCTTTGCGCGCGAGGTCGCCGTGCTCGGCCAGGCCTCGCGCATGGGCCTGTTCACCAAGGCATTCTGCACCTCGCCGGACGAGGCGCTGGCCATGGCGGAGGCCGGTGTCGACAACATCATCGTGCATTTCGGCAACTCCTCCGGCGGCACCATCGGCTCCAGGACGGTGATCAGCGAGGACGCCGCCCATGCGCGCGCAGATGCAATGATCGATGCGCTTGCGCCCCGGTTTGCCGGCCGGATTGTCACCTGCCACGGCGGTGGCATTGAATCGCCGGACGATTTCGCGCGCTTCCTCAAGGCAGTGCCGAGGCTGCACGGCTATGTCGGCGGGTCATCGGCCGAACGCTTCCCGGTCGAGACGTCGGTCGTCGCGGCGTCGCGGGCGTTCAAGCGCGTCAAGCTGCCGAAGGCGGACTGAGTGGTTCGGGTCGCCGTCCTCGCCACACTCGACAGCAAGCACGAGGCCGTGCGTTTCGTGTGCGAGGCATTGCGAGCTGCAGGCGTGTCGCCATGGCTCGTCGACCTTTCGCTGCGTCCGCATGCGCACCGGTTTGCCGATGTCCCCGGCGATGCGACCGCGCAGGCGGCCGGCACGTCGTGGCCGGCGCTGGCGGACCTGTCGCGAGCAGAGGCGGCGCAACGGATGATCGTCGGCGGCACCGCCATCGTTCAGCGTGCGGTTTCCAAGGGCGAACTCCACGGCGTGCTCGGGATCGGCGGCGCCAACGGGTCGACGATGGCCTGCGCAATCATGCGTTCGCTGCCGCTGTCGCTGCCGAAGGTCATGGTGACGCCGGTGGCGGCGACTGCCGCGGTCCAGTGGTACGTGGCGGAAAGCGATATCGCGATGTTTCCGACCATCGGCGACATCTCGCTCAACCGCATTACCCGCGCCGCGATTGCGAATGCGGCCCATGCACTCGCCGGCATGGCGCAGGCGCACGACAGGACCGCGAAGATGCCGCCGGCACCGCTGATCGGCGTCTCCTCATTCGGCAACACGCAGCGGGCGGTCGATCGCATTACCGAACGGCTGGAGGCGGCGGGTTTCGAGGTCATCCATTTCCACGCCTCCGGTCCGGGCGGCCGCGCACTGGAGCAACTGGCGGCAGCGGGTGAACTGGCGGGTGTGATCGACCTGACCACGTCGGAACTGACCGATCTGGTCACCGGCGGAGTCTACAGCGCGGGCGAGAACCGGCTCACCGCCGCCGGCGCGGCCGGGCTGCCGCAGGTCGTTGTGCCGGGCTGTCTCGATTTCACCAACTGGTGGGTGGGACAGGTGCCGGAGAGGTACAGCGACCGCGAGTTCGTGCAATACAATGTCGAAATCATGCTGATGCGCACGAATGCCGGGGAATTCGCGGTGCTGGGCGATCTGGTCGGCACGCGGCTTGCCGCCGCCAGGGGACCCGTGCAGGTGCTGATCCCGCTCCGGGGCATGAGCCAGCTTGGCGGCCGCAAGACGCACGATCTTGCCGGCAACGCACGCGGAGAATGGTCACAGCCCGAAACCGATGCGGTGTTCGCCGCGACGCTCCGGCATCATCTGCCGCCGGATGCGATCCGCGAACTGCCGCATGACATCAATGACGTCGCGTTTGCGGACGCCTGCGCCGATGCGATGATCGGCTTCCTGCGGCGCTAGTCCGTCCTGATCCGCCAGACCGGGGCAGGCAGCGCGGCTGGCGAACAGGACCGCACCGGTTCGGGCGCATCATGGTGCTCTGACAATCTTGTAAAGCCCGACGTCCAGCGCACCGATTTCGAAACCGGCCTGACAATAGCCAAGATAATACTCCCACATCCTTCCGAAGCGATTGTCGTAGCCCAAAGAACGGATCTGAGGCCATGCGCGCTGAAACCGATTGTTCCATTGCTCAAGCGTGCGCGCATAGCTCAATCCGAACGATTCACTGTGCACCGGTTGAAGACCGGCTTTGAGGCTTTCGTCTGAAATAATCCGCTTGGTCGGCAACATGCCGCCGGGAAAAATATACTTCTGGATGAAGTCAGGCCGTCGCCGGTAGTTGTCAAACCGGCCTTCGTCGATCGTGATGACCTGCAGCACTGCGGTTCCGCCGGGGCGCAGGCTGTCCCGCAGTTTTGCAAAGTAGGTCGGCCAATAGGCTGCCCCGACGGCCTCGAGCATTTCGATCGAGACGACCCGATCGAATGTGCCGCTGATGTCGCGATAGTCCTGAAGGCGCAAGTCGCAGCGACCGGCGGCAACGTGGTCCGAGAGACGCTGGCGCGCAAACGCGAGTTGTTCCGTGGACAGCGTCACGCCGGTGAAGGAACAGGACTGTTCTTCCAGCAGCCGCTCGCCGAGGCTTCCCCAGCCGCAACCGATTTCAAGAACCCTGTCGCCGTCCTGTAGCTCGAGCAGATCGAGTACGCGGTCGAACTTGGCCTGCTGTCCCTCTTCAAGGCTTTGCCCCGCAGAGCAGAACAGGGCCGAGGAGTACGTCATTCCGGCGTCGAGCCAGGGCTGAAAAAACGCGTTGCCGAGATCATAATGCGCCGCAATGTTGCGTCTGCTGCCGCGCCGGGTGTTCCGGTTGAGCGTATGACGAAGCTTGAGCCCGACCCGCGGATGGCGAAACACTTTCAGGCCGCGCGTCATGCCGCGGTTGCGGCTTGCGAGGGCAAGGAGCGCAACGAGATTCGGCGAAGAGACCTCGCCCGCCATATAGGCTTCAGCGAAGCCGACGTCCCAGCCCGACACGAGGCGCAGCAGAAATCGCCAGCTGTGGACGATCAGGCGCGCCTGCGGGCCCGGGTGGCGGCCCGTGAATACTACAGGCGTCCCGCCGGGCGTCTCGATTGTCAACTCGCCGCGTTCGAGTCTTCCAGGGAGCCAGGCGAAGAACCGCCTGGACGGGGACCGCGGCGCCTCAAGCGTCTCTGCGTCGAACGTTTGCGTCAAGCTGTGCAAGCTCCGGCCGGACATATCGATTCACTCCACGACTTCAACTGTAGGAACGGCCGCGGTGGAATTCGGCCGTCTACGAACCTGAATGCGCTTGGCCCACAGCTTCAGCGCTTCCCAATGAATCGCGGCAATGACCTTGAGCGTGACGGCGGGTATCGTGAGGAATGCTCCGATAAGCGCGCGATCGGTGAGCGGCTTGCGCGCGCCGGTCAACACGGCGCTCAGCACCGGGCCTGCGGAGCTGCTCGCTCCAATGCCGACGACGATGCGCTCGTCCGGCCCGACGATCCGGAAATCATAACGCAGGTCCATGTCCAGGAAGGGCGAGACGTAGAACCGCTTGCGGCACTGCTGGCGGACCGCAGCTCCCGGGCCCTCGACCGCGATCACGTAACTGTGCCGTTCGGCGAAGGTGTTATGGACCTGATAGACGATTGCAGCGAGTTCGCCGCTCTCCCGATAGCAAAAGAAGATGCTGAGCGGATTGAAGCAGTATCCCAGCGTTCGCGGCATGCAGAGCAGGCGGACATGGCCTCCGGCGAGGTCGATCCCGGCCGCAGCAAGATGGCGCTCGATCTGGGTTCGCAGGGGCGTTGTTGTTCCGTCGCCGTGGTCGGCATCATAGAAGCTGAACACGTTGGGTCGGTTGTACGAAAAGCAGGAGAGACCGTCGGACAGTTCCCGCAGCTCGTCGAGGTCTATGAGCATCCAGAATGCGCGATAACGGAACTGGTGGCGCCCCGGACGCAGACGCCGGTGCATTACCGAGCCGATATAGATCGACGAGCACGTCATGCCAGCAGCTCCGGCGCGCTTGCCTCCGTCGTTCTTGCCGTCAGAATGATTCTGCCCGACTCGTTGGCGACCTGCCACGGCCGGCGAATGCCACCGAGTTGCTCGGCCACGGCAAGCCCGGCCTGCAGGCCATCTTCATGGAAGCCGGCGCCGAAATACGCTCCGCAGAACCACGTGTTGCGCTCCCCCTGCATCAGCCACAGCCGGCGTTGCGCGGCCATCGCCTTCGCGTCGAAGATCGGGTGGTCGTAGACTTCGCTGTGCAGCAGGGTTCCGGCGCGTGGCGAGCGTGGTGGATTGAGCGTGACAAAAATCGGTGTTTCGGTCTCGAGGTTCTGCAGGCGATTCATCCAGTAGGTTACGCACAGACTGTCGCGATCCGGCATGCGCGATCCAATGTAGTTCCAGCTTGACCATACCGCGCGCCGCCTGGGCATGAGGCCTTCATCCGTATGAAGCACCGCGAGGTTCCGACTGTACCGGAACGATCCGAGCAACTCCCGTTCTCTGGGACCAGGATCGGCCAGCGCTGCGAGCGCTTCGTTCGCATGGCTTGCCATCACCACATGATTGAAGGCTTCCGAGCGACCGTGCACATCCGTGACGATGACGCCGTTATCGACGCGACGCACCTCGCGCACACCGGCGTCCAGTCTGACGCGGTCCGCAAAGGGCGCCGCCAGGCGCTCGACATAGGTCCGGCTGCCGCCGGCGACCGTCTCCCACGCCGGACGATCCCGCAACTGCAGCAGACCGTGGTTGTCGTGGAAGCGGATGAAGGCGGCGGCGGGATAGGAGAGCATCTCCGCAGGCACTGCGGACCATATGGCGCTTGCCATCGGCAACAGGTGGTTGTCACGGAACGCCGGTCCATATCGACCGTGCTCCAGGTATTCCCCCAGGCTGAGCTGCTCGTCGTCGAAAAGCTTGGCGTCACGCGGCGCTTGCCGGTAGAAGCGACGGAGATCGGCCAGCATCCCCCAGAAACGGGGCCGTAGCAGGTTAAGGGGTTGTCCGAACACGCCCGACAGGCCGCTTCCCGAGTATTCAAGGGCGCCGTCGGCCATGGAGACCGAAAAGGACATGTTTGACCGCTCCGTCGGCACGCCGAGCCGGTGGAAGAGCGCCGTCAGGTTGGGGTAGGTCTTGCGGTTGAAGACGATGAAGCCGGTGTCCACCGGGATGCTGCGCCCGCCGACCGACGCCACGATCGTATTGGAATGTCCGCCGATCCGGTCCGCCCGCTCGTAGACCGTCACATCGTGATGCCGGCTGAGCAGCCAGGCCGCGGACAGGCCCGAAATCCCGGTGCCAACAATTGCGATTTTGAGGCGGCGAGCGGACTTCATTCGGGGGTCCCGGTGGGCGCCGTCGCAGAAACGGTTCTGGCGCTTATGTGCAACGATCGGGGCGAATGACAGAGAAACGACATATCCGACTGTTTGGATCACCTTGGGGACCTTCTCGCCCCGGTGATCCGACAGCCGGTCCGGCTCGTTATTCATGCCATGCAGCTGGCGGTCCAAGGTCCTTCTTTTCCGGTCGCGGGCCTCGTCGCGCCCCGATCGCGAGTCGTGCAGGCGCGGAGACACGCGAAACGGATGACCTCTGACAGCAAGCCGTCAGCCCAAAAAGTTGACTGGGGAAGGCGAATAACGGCGATCGCAACGGAGCAGGATCGCGCCGCGTTCGCGGAGCTGTTCGAGTACTTTGCCCCGCGGATCAAGGCGCTCATGCTTCGATCCGGCTCGAGCGAGGCGCATGCCGAGGAACTGGCGCAGGAGACCCTGCTCATGGTCTGGCGAAAGGCGGCGCTGTTCAATCCCGCGAGCGCCGGCGCCGCCGCCTGGATCTTCACCATCGCCCGAAATCTTCGCATCGATGCCCATCGGCGCGAGCAGCGCGGCGGCGTGGCGGAGAGCTCGGACGTCGACATCGAGTTTCAGGTCGACGAGTCGCCGCCGCCTGACCTGCAACTGGCGGCTGCGCAGTCCGAGGCGCGGGTTCGCTCCGCGCTTTCGCAATTGTCAACCGAACAGTTGCGCATCGTCGAGCTTTCGTTTTTCGAGGAGAAGGCGCAAACCGAAATCGCGCAGATGCTGGACATTCCGCTGGGGACGGTCAAATCCCGGTTGCGCCTGGCGATGGGCCGGCTCCGCAAGCTGCTGAGTGAACTGTCATGAGCATCGAACATCACCCTCCCGAAACAATGCTGGCAGCGTTCGCCGCCGGTACGCTGGATCACGGCCAGCACATTGCGATCGCCACGCATCTCGTCTCCTGTCCGCAATGCCGCAGGTTCATGCATGCCATGGAGGAGGTCGGTGGCGCCGTGGTGACGAACCTGCCGCCCGCGACCATGTCGAACCGGGCGCTGGCCGAGGTCGAGGCCCGGCTGGATGAACCGGTGCGTCCGGCAGCGGCCGAAGCAGCGTCCACACCGCCCGAGATCGAAATTCCGGGGCTGCCGAAGTTCGTGCGGCGCTACCGGTTTGGAAGCTGGCGATGGGTCGCCCCGTCCGTCCATGTGCGGCCCATGGTGCTGCCTCACGTGAGCGATACGCGGATCTTTCTGCTCAGGTCCGGGCCCGGCACCAGGATGCTCCAGCACACGCATACGGGTATCGAAATGACCTGCGTCCTTTCCGGCGCGTTCCGGCAGGACGGCGCCCATTTCGGGCCCGGGGATTTCGATCTCGGTGACGAGACGGTCGATCACCAGCCCGTGGTCGAGGCGGGCGAGGACTGCATCTGCCTCGTCGCGATGCAAGGTGAGCTTGAGCTCAAGGGCCTGCTCGGGCGGATCGTTCAGCCGTTCGTCCGTCTGTGAGCTGAACCCTTGAGCGTGGTCCAGCTGATCATCGAGGCGCTCGCCGCGGGCGCCGCGATGAGCGGGATCATGGCGCTCGCCTGGCTCATTCAGCGCAAAAGCGGCAACTCGGGCTGGGTGGACGTGTCATGGTCGTTCGGGGTCGGCGCCGTCGCCGCCGCCATGGCCGTCCTGCCGCTGCAGCAGGACTGGCCGCACTGGCGGCAGCTGGCGGTGGCGGTCCTCGCCGCATCGTGGTGTCTGCGGCTCGGCCTTCATATCGCCCAACGGACCCGAGTGGCCGCCGATGATCCGCGCTATGCGGCCCTGATCGCGCAATGGGGTTCGAATGCGCCGCGCCGCATGTTCTGGTTTCTGCAATCGCAGGCGGCAGTAGGCGTGGTGCTTGTGCTGTCCATCTCGCTGGCGGCGCACAATCCCGCTCCAGCGCTGCGCGTGCAGGATGTGCTCGGGCTTGCCGTCCTCGCTGGCGCCATCCTTGGCGAGTCCATTTCGGATCACCAGCTCAGGCGGTTCAAGGCTGATCCGGCCAATCGCGGGGCGATTTGCGATGCCGGCCTGTGGAGATTGTCGCGCCACCCAAACTATTTCTTCGAGTGGCTGGGCTGGATGGCCTACCCGATCGTTGCCATTGATTTCGCCGGTCATAACCCGCTGGGTGCGCTCGCGCTGGCTGCTCCCGCCTGCATGTACTGGGTCTTGGTCCATGTGTCGGGCATTCCGCCTCTGGAACGGCACATGCTGGGCACGCGCGGGGACGCCTTCCGCGCCTATCAGCGGCGCACCCCCGCCTTCTTTCCGCTGCCGCGGCTCCCGGTCCGTCGGTCAAAATGTTGTTAGCCTGCGGGAATGAACCGGCTGATGGCCCAGTAGCTGACGGTCGAGGTCAATGCCCCCAGCACCGTGCCCCAGGCAACATCGACTGCCGTGAGCGAAAGCGTCCAGTTGCGCAGCGTGGCGTGGTTCGTCAGGTCATAGGTCGCGTAGGTGAAGAACCCGAACAGGGCGCCATAGATGAGTGCGCTGCCCGGCGAACCTGTCTTCAGCGCCGGCGCGATGGCAAACACCATGAGGCCGACCGGATAGAGCACGTAGAACAGGATCGCCGGAGGCAGGTTGACGCCCGTGATCGCGATGTCGCCCAAAGTGGGCTTGTAAAAGCGCGGCGCCATGACGCCAAGCCAGGTCATATCGACCGCGACAAACACTACCAGTGCAATCAGATAGCCTGTTGCAGACGTCAGCATCACTGCGCTCCAATTCATTCGCCACTGGAATGAGCGTCGACAGGGAACCCACCGCGTGACTGAACCGGACGCTTTGAGATCATCCGTTGCAAGGCAACCGGCAAGCCGTATGGGAACGGGTTTCAACTGACGATGGATCACCTTCCAGGATGACCTGCGTCGGATTTTTTTCCCCAACAATGGCTGGCGATAGATCCGGCTGACGGTAAACCATCCGCTCGTCGTCGCCGGGTGTGCTACCGGCGTCGGCGGATCGTCGGCAGATTCGAGCCGCTAGACCTGCTCAGCGTTGAGATAGGCCAGACGCGCGCCGCAGAAGGCACAGATCAGCCCGAGTGCCAGTGCGCTCAGTCCGGCGATGACGTCGATCGTGCCGCCGAGATTGCCGGTCTTGCTCATGATGCCGCCGGCGGTGGCGGCCACGAACACCAGCGCGATGAGGAAGCGCCGCGCCAGGTGGTAGACGAAGTCCCGCTCGCGTGCCGCCGCGATCAGATAGGCGCCGGTGGCCCAGCCGCCGACGAATCCGGCGGCGGCGATCGCCCACCAGGCCAGCGCGGAGATGAACTGCTGCCGGGTGCCGGCATCGGTGTCGCGCAACACGGAGCCGAGACCCACACCGAACACGGTGAGGACGATGTGCACGACCAGCGCGGCGAACACGCCACAAGCCAGCGCGGCGGCATAGTTGAGGCGGCGGATGACATCGACTTCCATCGGGCAGGTCCGGACTGGTGATGGCCGCAACATAGCGCATCGCGTGTCATGCGCGAACTCCCCTTGGGCCTGATCACCCGGAACGCTAGGCTCGGAGCATGAAGGCGAAGCCCACCCCTGTGACCGCAGGCAGCATCATCGAAAGCGACATCCCGGCCCGGCTCGACCGGCTGCCATGGGGCCGCTTTCACACGCTGGTGGTGGCGGCCCTCGGCATTACCTGGATTCTCGACGGGCTCGAGGTCACACTGGCCGGATCGCTGGCCGGCGCGCTCAAGCAGAGCCCCGTGCTGCAATTCTCCAATGCCGATGTCGGCCTGGCGGCCTCGGCCTATCTGGCCGGCGCAGTGCTCGGTGCTGTCTTCTTTGGCTGGCTTACCGACCGGCTCGGCCGCAAGAAGCTGTTCTTCATCACATTGACGGTCTATCTCACCGCCACGGCGGCGACGGCGTTCTCGTGGAACCTGTGGAGTTTCGCCCTCTTCCGCCTCGTTACCGGCGCCGGCATCGGCGGTGAATACGCCGCCATCAATTCCACCATTCAGGAGTTGATCCCGGCGCGGGTGCGCGGCTGGACCGATCTCGTCATCAACGGCAGCTTCTGGGTCGGCGCGGCGGCGGGCGCGCTCGGCTCGCTGGTGGTGCTCGACCTGGCCGTGATGGATCCCGAAATCGGCTGGCGGATCGCCTTTCTCATCGGCGCGGCGCTGGCGGGGGTCATCTTCTTCATGCGGATGTGGCTGCCGGAAAGTCC
>CAZUDR010000076.1:0-10464 GCA_964618715.1 uncultured Undibacter sp.
GACGACGCGCGTCGTGCAGATCGAGCCGGGACCGATGCCGACCTTGATGGCATCCGCACCGGAATCGATAAGTGCCTTCGTGCCGTCGGTCGTCGCGACGTTGCCGGCCACGACCTGCACCTTGTTCGACAGGCGCTTGATGCGATTGACCGCATCGAGCACGTAGCGTGAATGGCCGTGCGCGGTGTCGACGACAACGAGATCCACGCCGGCGGCGATCAGTGCCTCGGTGCGGCTGAAACCCTTGTCGCCGACCGTTGTGGCAGCCGCGACGCGCAAACGGCCCTGTTCGTCCTTGCAGGCGTTCGGATTGGCCACCGCCTTTTCGATGTCCTTGACGGTGATCAGGCCGACGCAGCGATACTGGCCGTCCACCACGAGGAGCTTCTCGATACGGTACTGGTGCAGCAGCTTCTTGGCTTCGTCCTGGCTGACGCCCTCGCGCACGGTGACGAGTTCGTTCCTGGTCATCAGCTCGGAGACTTTCTGGCGCGGATCCCTCGCAAAGCGAACGTCGCGATTGGTCAGAATGCCGACCAGCTTGCCGGCCTTGCCGTTGCCGGCACCCTCCACCACCGGGATTCCGGAGATGCGATTCTCCTTCATCAGATCAAGCGCTTCCTGAAGCGACGCCATGGGCGCGATGGTAAGCGGGTTCACCACCATGCCCGATTCAAACTTTTTCACCTGGCGGACCTGCGCCGCCTGGTGCTCCGGCTCGAGATTGCGGTGGATGACACCGATGCCGCCGGCCTGCGCCATGGCGATCGCCATGGCCGCCTCCGTGACGGTGTCCATGGCCGAAGCGATAATCGGCATGTTGACCGCGATGGATCGCGTGACGTGGGAGCGGACGTCGACATCACCCGGCAACACGTCGGACAGGCCGGGCCTGATCAGCACATCGTCGAAGGTCAGCGCCTCGCGCGGGCTTGCATTGTTCTTGTTTGCCATCACCAACTCCGTTTCCCCCAAAGAGAGGTCCGGAACCGGCGGACGAGGCTTAAAGCACGCCTGTTGCGAGGTTTCCTCGCCTGTCGACGGCCCGCTTTTGGGTTGGCGTGGGTCGATAGCACGGGTGGCCCCTGATTCCTAGAGCATTGTCGGAAGGCAGGCCCGACCCGGCGACAGACAGGCGTCGGCCACATGCCGATCCGGATGGCTGTTATGAACCCGGTCCGGCGGCCTTTCCTTCCGTACCGCTTTGCGGTTGAAGGGGCGCCTCCGATCCCGCCTGCCCCCGCCGAGACCCCTGATGCGCCGAGACCGCATTGTCCCGCTGATCATCGCGGTCGCCCTGTTCATGGAGCATATGGACTCCACGGTGATCGCGACGTCGTTGCCGGCGATCGCCGCCGATATCGGCACCAATCCGCTGGCGCTCAAGCTCGCCGTCACATCCTATCTCCTGTCCCTGGCCATCTTCATTCCGGCCAGCGGCTGGGTCGCCGACCGCTTCGGCACACGTACCGTGTTCACCATGGCCATTGCCGTGTTCGTCGTCGGCTCCGTCGGTTGCGCGCTGTCAAACTCGCTCACCGACTTTGTCTTCGCCCGCATCGTGCAGGGCATGGGTGGCGCCATGATGACGCCGGTCGGCCGCCTGGTACTGGTCCGTTCGATCCCGAAGCGCGAACTGGTCAGTGCCATGGCCTGGGTGACCGTGCCGGCGCTGGTGGGACCCCTTATCGGACCGCCGGTCGGCGGCTTCATCACCACGTATGCCAGCTGGCACTGGATCTTCATTATCAACGTGCCGATCGGTATCCTTGGCATCATTCTCGCCACGAGCTTCATCGACAATCTACGCGCGCCCGAACGTGAACGCTTTGATGTTATCGGCATGATCCTCGCGGGGCTCGGCATCGCAGGGCTGGCCTTCGGCCTGTCGATCCTCGGTCTCAATTTTCTGCCGTGGACCATCGTCGCGGCGCTGATGGCCGGAGGCGCGGTATTCGTGACTGCCTATCTCGTGCATGCGCGGCGCACGCCAAATCCCGCGCTCGACCTCACCCTGTTCCGGGTGCAGACATTCCGCGCCAGCATTACCGGCGGCTTTGTGTTCCGCATCGGCATCGGCGCATTGCCGTTTCTGCTCCCGCTGCTGTTGCAGGTCGGTTTCGGCATGAGTCCGTTTCAGTCCGGCCTGATCACCTTTTCCGGCGCGGCGGGTGCGATCACGATGAAGATCGCGGCGGCCGCGATCCTGCGCCGCTTCGGCTTCCGCCTCGTGCTGGTGGTCAATGCGCTGGTCAGCGCGGCCTTTCTCGCCGTCTGCGCCACATTCACGCAGGCGACGCCGGTCGCCACCATGGTCGCCCTGCTGCTGGTCGGCGGCTTCTTTCGCTCGCTGCAGTTCACCTGCATCAACGCCATCGCCTACGCCGATGTGCAGACCGCGCGGATGAGCCGCGCGACCGCGCTGGTCAGCGTCGCCCAGCAACTGGCGATTTCGGCCGGCGTGGCCTTCGGCGCCCTTGCGGTGGAACTCACAGTGGAATTGCGCGGCGGTCCGCTGCAGGCCGATGCCTTCCCGCCGGCCTTTCTGGCAGTGGCGGCGATCTCCGCCGTGTCGGCACTGATCTTCATGCGGCTGCCGCCCGAAGCCGGCGCAGAACTGGCCGCCCGGACGCCGACTCCGGCCGAAAGCTCCGACCAGCGGGTGGGCTGATACCGCAGGCGGCAGTCCGTTAACCATATTCGGACGAAAAGTTAACGGTCGCGAACCCTGTCCGTGGACAAGCCATTGGTGCGCTGGATATTTTCGACCAGCCCTATGGTTAACAGGCAAGGCAAGCATATGCGTGGATTCCGGCCCCGCCGGTTGCTTCGAGTCCTCCTGCTGACCGGCACCGCCCTGGTCGCCGGGGGCGCGGGCAATGCGAGTGCCGGTCCCGGCCGGTCCGACGCCGACACGTGCGCAACCCAGAGCGCCGAACTCGCCGCCAGCCGCATCACCGCCTGCACCAGCCTGCTCAGGTCCGGGCGCCTTCGCGGCGAGCCGCTCGGCATCGCATTCGCCCTGCGCGGCCTCGCCTATCTGGATCGCGGCGACATTCCCCATGCCATCGGCGACCTCGACAAGGCGATCGAACTCGCACCCGAATTTGCCCCGGCCTATCAGAACCGGGGCAACGCCTGGTACGGCCGCGGCAACTTCGGCCAGGCACTCGCCGATTATGACCGCGCGATCGCGATCGATCCCGACGCCCCCTCGCCCTATGTGAACCGCGCCGTCGCCCGGCGCGATGTCGGCTTCACCGAAGGTGCGATGCAGGACTTCGAGAAAGCGCTCAGCCTCGACCCGCAGCGCGCCAGCGCCTTTGCCGGCCGCGGTCAGCTTCACCTGCGTACGGAAGACTACCGGAGCGCATTGGCTGATTTCGACCGCGCGATCGAACTGTCACCGTCGCCGGACTACATCATGCTGCGCGCCAGGGCCTACGAAGCGTCCGGCGAACTCGACCGCGCACTTGCGGACTATCAGGACCTCATGCAGCGCGACCCGACAAACGTCGCGTTCCAGACGGCCCAGGCAGGCGCGTGGCGCAAGAAGGGCGATTTCGACCGGGCGATCGCAATATACAGCCGCGCGATACTGACAAAGCCGAATGCGCCGAACCTCTACAAATTACGCGCCGAAGCCTATGCCGCGTCGGGCGACCGAAGGCGCGCCGTGCAGGACCTTGGCCGGGCACTGAAATTTGCCTGGAACGCGGAGTATCTGGATCTGCGCGGCCGGCTGCGCCTGCAAGGCGGCGACGCGAAGGGTGCCATTCGGGACGCCGAGACCATCCTCAGGCTGGATCGCGACAACGCTGCGGCACTGGCATTGCGCGGCTCGGCCTATGTCGAGATGGAGGACTACGAACGCGCCATGCCCGATCTCGACAAGGCGATCAATGTCGACGGCGGGAACGTCGTTGCCTTGAGTGCGCGCGCCCAGGCCTACCTTGCCGCTGACGACAGTGACCGCGCTCTCGCCGATCTCGACCGGGCCATCTCGCTTGGCACGACCGGCGCCGCAGACTATCGCGCGCGGGCCACCATCCACAGCGCGAGGGGCGACGACGACAAGGCGCTGGCGGATTTCGACCAGGCGATCCGGCTCGATCCGGAACCGGCCGCGCCGTATTTCCACCGCGCTGCCCTGCGCAAGGACGCGGGCGATGTCGACGGAGCGCTCGCCGACCTTGATCAGGGGCTGTCCCGTGCGCCGGACAAGATGGACGCGCGCATGGCGCGCGCGGGGATCAGACTCTCGAAGAGCGATATGGCGGGCGCGATTGCCGATTATGGCGCGGTGCTCAGCCTCCAGCCCGACAATCTGGAAGCCTTGCGCGGCCGTGCCACCGCACTGATGCGGGCGGAGAGCGACGGCGAGGCGGCGCCTGATTTCGACAGGCTCGTCCGCCGCGATCCACGCAATCCCTATGTCTACTACGAACGCGCCCGCGCGCACGAACTTGACGCCGCGTGGGACGCGGCGATTGCCGACTACAGGATCGCGCTCAAGCTCGATCAAAGGCTGGAGGACGCGCGCACGGGCCTGCAGCGTGCAATCGCCAGCCAGCGCAAGGCGGCATCTGAACAACCCGTGCCGGGCGCCGAAATCGCGGGTGGCGGCCAGGCGCCCGCGCAAATTTCAACCGGTCAACAGGATAACAGCGACTCCACAATGGCAGCGCCCGAAATCGCGGAGACGGACCAGCAAGAGCAGCTGATCCGCGAGCGTGAATACGAGCGGCGCCGCCGTGCAGCCATCGCGGCCGCACAACGCAGGCGGGCTGCGGCCATCGCAGCGGAACAGCGCCGGCGCTACATGACGCAACAGCAGTACCATGCGCCGCGCCGCAACCCGTCGTTCTACGACGCGTTCGGCACGCGGCGTTGAGCCGCCAGCAACTCATCGGCCGCGGAATCCGCTCGCCAGCAGATAGAGCTCGGCCGAATCCGGCCGGCTTGCCGGCGGCTTCACGTGTTTCACGGACTTGTAGTCGCGCTTGAGCATCGCGAGCAACGAGGCTTCGGTGCCACCTTGCAGAACCTTGGCCACGAAAGTACCGCCGGGCGCCAGTACGTCGCGGGCGAATTCCGCGGCCGCCTCGACCAGCGCCATGATCTTCAGGTGATCGGTGCGGGCATGGCCGGTGGCGTTGGCCGCCATGTCCGTCATCACCACGTCGGCCGGCCCGCCGAGCATGGTCCTGAGCTTGTCCGGCACCGATGCATCGAGGAAATCGAGTTGGGCGAATTCGACACCAGGGACCACATCCATCGGCAGGATGTCGATGGCGACCACGCGTCCCTGCTCCGGCGCACCGACGCGCCTGGCAGCCACCTGACTCCAGCCCCCCGGCGCTGCGCCGAGGTCGACAACGCGGGCACCCTTCCTGAGGAAGTTCGCCTTGTCGTCGATCTCGCTGAGCTTGAATGCCGACCGCGACCGGTAGCCCTCGCGCCGGGCGCGCGCGACGTAGGGATCGTTGAGCTGACGCTGGAGCCAGCGCTTCGACGACACCGAGCGATCCTTGCCGCCCTTGACCCGCACCTTGAGCGCGCGTCCGCCGCCATTTCGACGCGTGTTCACGACACCGCCGCGTGACTCGCGTCGCCCCAGACGCCGTCCTCCCGCATCATCTGCACCAGCATGCCCTCGCGCAGTCCGCGGTCGGCAACGCGCAATCGCGGACACGGAAAGGCACGGCGGATCGCTTCCAGGATAGCGCAGCCGGCGAGCACGAGGTCGGCACGCTCGGCACCGATGCAGGGGCTGGCGACCCGTTCGTCGTAGCTCATGGCCAACAGGCGGTCGACCACCGCACCGATCTCCTCTTCGCTCATCCAGCAGCCGTCGACACGATTTCTGTCATAGCGCTTGAGATCAAGATGCACGCCGGCGATCGTGGTCACCGTGCCGGAGGTGCCCAGCATGTGAACGCCGTTCAACGCGTCGCCTCCATGTTCGCGTGCGAATGGCGCGACGTAGTCCGCGATCTCGGCCACCATGCGCTCGTAGATGTCGCGGGTGATGACAATGCCGCCGTGGCGCTCCGCCAACGACACCACGCCGTGCGGCAGCGACATCCAGCCGCGCATCACCGGCAACGGCGGGCCGCGGCCGACCTTTTGCGGACGGCTGAGCCGCACCAACTCGGATGACCCGCCGCCAATGTCGAAGAGTACGACACCTTCCGCCTGGGGATCGATCAGCGGCGTGCAACCGGTCGCGGCAAGCTCGGCTTCCGTGGCGCGATCGATCACTTCCAGTTCCAGACCGACCTCGTCGGCGACGCGTGCACGAAACCCGTCACCGTTCTCCGCGGCACGACACGCTTCGGTGGCAATGAGCCGGGCGCGGGTGACGCCGCGGTTGCGCATCTTGTTGCGGCAAATCGCAAGGGCCGCCACCGCGCGGTCAATCGCCGCGTCGCTCAGACGACCGGAGATGGACACGCCCTCGCCCAGCCGGATGATGCGGGAGAAGGCGTCGACCACGCGAAAGCTATCGCCGGTCGGCCGCGCTACCAGCAGGCGGCAGTTATTGGTTCCGAGATCAAGTGCGGCATAGGTTCGCCCGCCGCGGTCCGAACCGCGGGCGCCGTCGAGCAGACCGGGCGACCGCCGATCCCACCGGGGCCGCGGCCGCGACTCCGGACCGATCGCGGGGTCAAGGCCTCGGGTTTCCCCGGCCTCGCCGCTCATTTGTCAAACCTTCCCGCCGCCCCCGTGGCGCGTCTCCTGCGCACAGCGCGGTTGCGGCCCGTGTTCCCTTCAGATCACGAAAAGTGTAACAGCGCCCCCGATCCACGCAACCCTCGGCTTCCAAAGGCATTCTTGTATCGTTGGCCCACCTGCTTTATTTCACCCTGACACCCCCCGAACATGGCCAATGCCCGCATGGATGACAGAACGACCGAAGCCGCACTGTCGCTGACCAAATTCGGTATCGGTCAGCCGGTGCGCCGCACAGAGGACCCCACGCTGGTACGCGGCCACGGTCGCTACACCGACGACATCAACCTGACGAATCAGGCCCATGCGGTGATGGTGCGCAGCGCCAATGCCCACGGCGTGATCCGCGGCATCGACACCGAAGCGGCGAAGAAAATGCCCGGCGTGCTGGCGGTGCTGACCGGCGAGGACGTGAAACACTACGCCGGGCTTCGAACCAACCTGCCGCTCAAGAGCCGCGACGGCTCACCGATCAAATTCACGCCGCGCCCGGCCCTGCCGACCGACAAGGTGCGTTTTGTGGGCGACCCGGTGGCCTGCGTCGTGGCGGAAACGATCGCGCAGGCCAAGGACGCCGCGGAAGCGGTCGTGCTCGACATCGAGCCGCTACCTGCGGTGATGACCGCACGCGAGGCCGCCAGGCCGGACGCGCCGCTGGTGTGGGACGGCGTGCCAGGCAACGTGGCGCTCGATTTTCACTTCGGCGACGGCGGGAAGGTCGCAGAGGCGTTCGCCAGGGCTGCGCACGTCGTCAAGCTCCCGCTGGTCAATCAGCGGATGGTTGTGGCCTCGATCGAACCGCGCGCCGCCATCGGCGAGTTCGATGCGGGCACGGAGAAATGGACGCTGCACTCGTGCAGCCAGGGCGTGTTCGGCCTCAAGAACTTTCTGAAGGACATCCTTGGCACCGAAGCCAACAAGGTACGCGTGCTCACCGGCAATGTCGGCGGCTCGTTCGGCATGAAGGCCGCCGCCTATCCGGAATACGTGTGCATCCTGCACGCGGCAAAGCTGCTGGGCCGGCCGGTGAAGTGGACCGACGAGCGCACGGGCAGTTTCGTGTCCGACCACCAGGGCCGCGACTTCGACATGACCATGGAGGTCGCCTTCGACGCCAAGGGGCTGATCCAGGCGATCCGCCTCTCGGGCTACGGCAATCTGGGCGGTTACGTCTCCGCCTTCGGGCCGTTGCTGCCGACGGTCAACGTGACCAAGAACACGATCGGCATGTATCGCACGCCGCTGCTCGAGGTGAACACCAAATGTGTGCTCACCAACACGCCACACGTCTCCGCCTATCGCGGCGCCGGCCGCCCCGAAGGCGCCTACAACATGGAGCGCACGCTCGATTACGCAGCGGCAGAACTCGGCATCGACCGCTTGCAGATCCGCAAGCGTAACTTCATCCGCCCCAGCCAGATGCCGTTCAACGCCGCCTCCGGCAATGTCTATGACAGCGGTGACTTTCCCGGCCTGTTCGATGCCGCGCTGGACGCCGCTGATGTGAAGGGTTTCAAACAGCGCAAGCGCGAGAGCAGGAAGGCCGGCAAGCTGCGCGGCCTCGGCGTCGGCTGTTACGTCGAGACCACGGCATCCGGCACCACCGAAATGGGCGGCATCCGTTTCAACGACGACGGCACGGTGACCATCGTCACCGGCACACTCGACTACGGCCAGGGACACGCCGCGGCCTTCGCCCAGGTGCTCACCCAGAAACTCGGCGTGCCGTTCGAGCGCATCAAACTGGTGCAGGGTGACAGCGACCGGCTGGTCACCGGCGGCGGCACCGGCGGGTCGCGCTCGGCGATGCTGAGCGGCACCGCCATCATGCAGGCCTCCGACAAGGTCATCGAGCAGGGCAAGCAGATCGCCGCCCACGTGCTGGAGGCATCCGCCGGCGACATCGAGTTCGCCGACGGCAGCTTCCGCATCGCCGGCACCGACCGCGTCATCGGAATCATGGAACTGGCGCAAAAGCTGCGGACCGGCCTTACGCTGCCGGAGGGCGTCCCCGACACGCTCGACGTCACCCACGTCACCGATCCTCCGGTGCCCGGCACCTTTCCGAACGGCGTACACATCGCCGAGATCGAGGTCGATCCGGAGACCGGGGATGCATCCGTCGTCAAGTACACGGCGTTGAATGACTTCGGCACGGTGATCAACCCGATGCTGGTGGAAGGCCAGATCCATGGCGGCGTGGTGCAGGGTCTGGGCCAGGCGCTGCTGGAAGGCGCGGTCTACGACGAGGACGGACAGCTGCTCACCGGCTCGTTCATGGACTACGCCATGCCGCGTGCGAGCGATGCGCCCGACATCGCCGTCATCAACCGGCCAGTGCCGACCAGGACCAACCCGGTCGGCGCCAAGGGCTGTGGCGAGGCCGGATGTTCCGGCGGCCTGCCCACGGTGATGAACGCGCTGATCGATGCGCTGTCGGAGTACGGCATCCGGCACCTCGAAATGCCGGCAACGCCGGCGCGCATCTGGCAGGCGATCCAGGAGGCAAAGGCCCGCCGGTCCGCCTGACCTACCCCGCCCTGCGGGCATGGCCGCCTGCCGCAAATCGCGCTGGTCGGCGATGCGCCGCCGGGCCATAGTCCGCCCCCTTGCCGGGAATCAACAATGAGCCAGGCGACCGATATTCTCAGTGCGAGCCGCGCCCCGCACGTCCGCGTCGTCGGCGTGGTGAGCGCGGCGCATTTCGTGTCGCACTACTACATCATCCTGCTGGCGCCGCTGCTGCCCTTCGTGCGCGCGGAATACGGCGTCAGCTACACCGAGATCGGCTTTGCCTTCGCCGCGTTCAATGTTGTCTCGGCCGTACTGCAGACCCCGGCCGGCTTCCTCGTCGACCGCCTCGGCGCGCGCATCCCGCTGATCGGCGGATTGCTGTTCGGCGCCTGCGCCTTCACGCTTGTCGGCCTCATCGATTCCTTCTGGATGATGGTGGCGATGTTCGCGATGGCCGGCGTGGGTAATGCAGTCTATCACCCGGCCGATTACGCGCTGCTCTCGCATGCCGTGCCGACGGAGCGCGTCGGCCAGGCCTATTCGATCCATACCTTCGCCGGCATGCTCGGCTCGGCAGTGGCGCCGGCGAGCCTGCTGATCATGCAGAGCCTGTGGGGATGGCGCGGCGCGTTCATCGGCGCCGGCGTGCTCGGTTTCGCGGTGGCGGCCTTGCTGCTGGCGATCCGTGACGACAGCAGCAGCGCCGCAAGGACCCCGCGCACGGAAGCGACAAAAGGCGCACAGGGCTGGCGTCTGCTGATGACGCCGGCGATCCTGCTCAATCTCGGTTTCTTCGTGCTGCTCGCGCTGATGAGCGGTGGCGTCTACAACTATTCCGTGGTCGCACTCGGCGCCCTGCACGGCACGTCGGTCACCGTCGCCAATGCCGCGCTGACCGCGTTCCTCCTGCTGTCGACGGTCGGCGTGCTGGCCGGCGGATTGCTGGTCACGCGCACCAGCCGCCACGGCACGATTTCGGCGGTAAGCCTCCTCGGCATCGCGCTCTCCGTCGCAATGATCGCCGAGTTCGATCCCGGACAGCTGCTGCTGATCGGTGCCATGTGCATCGGCGGTTTCCTGTTCGGCATCATGATGCCCTCGCGTGACATGATTGTGCGCGAGGCGACGCCGGCAGGCTCGTTCGGCAAGGTATTCGGCTTCGTCACCACCGGCTTCAACATCGGCGGCATCGTCTCGCCGCTGATCTTCGGCGCC
>CAZUDR010000077.1:0-10402 GCA_964618715.1 uncultured Undibacter sp.
ACACGCTCGGCGTCCTGGTGGTGCAGAACCGCGCGCGCCGCACCTATACCGAGGAGGAAGAGGAGGCGCTGCAGACCACCTCAATGGTGCTCGCCGAGATGATCGCCTCCGGGGAGCTGTCGGCGATTGCCGCTCCCGGCGCCGAACCCGTCGCCCGGCATTCGATGCACGTCACCGGGACCTCGCTGTCCGACGGCATCGCACTTGGCCATGTCGTGCTGCACGAGCCGCGCGTGGTCATTACCAATGTCATCGCCGACGATGTCCCGCGCGAACTCAGGCGGCTCGATGCAGCCATCGCCGCCTTGCGCGCCGACCTCGACCGGCTTGTCGAGCATCGTGACGTCGCCGACGGCGGCGAGCACCGCGACGTGCTCGAGGCCTACCGCATGTTCTCCTACGACCAGGGCTGGCTGCACAAGATTCGCGAGGCGGTCTCGACTGGCCTGACCGCCGAGGCCGGCGTCGAGCGCGTGCAGTCCGACACGCGCGCGCGCATGCTGCGCGCCTCCGATCCCTATTTGCGCGACCGGCTGCATGACCTTGATGACCTCGCCAATCGCCTGATGCGCGTGCTCAGCGGCAAGGACCACGCGCCGGCCAAGGAGCACCTGCCGGAAAACGCGATCATCGTCGCCCGTGCCATGGGGCCGGCTGCCCTGCTCGACTACGACCGCAAGCGGCTGCGCGGCCTGGTGCTGGAAGAAGGCGGGCCCACCTCGCACGTTTCGATCGTCGCCCGCGCACTCGGCATTCCGACCGTCGGCGAGATCGACAACGCCACGGGCCTGGTGGAAACCGGCGACGCCATCATCGTCGACGGCAGCACCGGCCAGGTGCATATGCGCCCGCCACCCGACATCGAGGCGGCCTATGCGGAGCGGGTCAGGCTGCGAGCCCGGCGGCAGGCGCAGTACAGCGCGCTGCGCGACCGTCCCTGCGTCACCAAAGACGGCCACCAGATCGCCTTGCTGATCAATGCCGGGCTTGCCATCGACCTGCCGCATATCGAGGAAACCGGAGCCGCCGGTATCGGCCTGTTCCGCACCGAACTGCAGTTTCTGGTGGCGAACACCATGCCGCGCACCAACGAACAGCTCGCGCTATACCGCGCGGTGCTCGACGCCGCCGGCAAGCGGCCGGTCACGTTCCGCACCCTCGACATCGGCGGCGACAAGGTGTTGCCCTACATGCGCAAGGTGGAAGAGGAAAATCCGGCGCTGGGCTGGCGCGCGATCCGTCTGGGACTCGACCGCCCGGGACTGCTGCGCAGTCAGGTGCGCGCCCTGCTGCGCGCGTCGGGCGGGCGACAACTGCGTTTGATGTTTCCGATGATTGCCATGGTGGAAGAGTTTGATCAGGCCAAGGCGCTGGTCGAGGTGGAGCTGACCCATCTGCGCCGGCACGGCCACGCGCTGCCGGAGCGGGTGGAGATCGGCACGATGCTGGAGGTCCCTTCGCTGCTGTTCCAGCTTGACGAGCTGTTCGAGCGTGTCGACTTCCTTTCGGTCGGATCCAACGACCTGATGCAGTTCCTCTATGCCGCCGACCGGGGCAACAGCCATGTCGCCGGCCGGTTCGACCCGCTGTCGACGCCGGTGCTGCGCGCGCTCAAGGACATAGCCGAAAGGGGCCGCAGGCACGGCAAGCCGGTGGCGCTTTGCGGCGAACTCGCGTCGCAGCCGATCGGTGCCATGGCGCTCGCGATTCTCGGCTACCGCGTCCTGTCGGTGTCGCCGTCCGCCGTCGGCCCGGTGAAGGCGCTGCTCGTCGACCTTGACTGCCGCAAGGGCGAGGACGCCATCCTGCCGCTGCTCGAACAGCCGATCGGCAGTGTTTCGATCCGCCACAAGCTCGAGAATTTCGCCGCGGCGGAAGGACTGCAGCTGTGATCGCGTTGCCGCAACAGAAGCTCGATGCCCTGCTCTCCCGCCATTCCATGCTGGAGGGAGAGCTTGCGACCAATCTCAGTCCCGACAACTATGTCCGGCTGTCGCGTGAGTTCGCCGAACTCGGCCCCGTGGTCGAGGCCATCAAGGCCTATCGTGCGATCGACAAGGAGGTCGCTGACCTCGAAGCACTGATGGCGGATGGCGCGACAGACAGCGAAATGCGCAAGCTGGCCGAATCGGAAAAGTACGCATTGCTGGAACGCAAGGAGCACCTTGAACGGCAGATCGGCCTTGCGCTGGTGCCCAGGGATGCGATGGACGACCGCAACGTCATCATCGAGATCCGGGCCGGCACCGGCGGTGACGAGGCAGCACTGTTCGCCGGCGATCTGTTCCGCATGTACGAGCGCTACGCCGCCAGCCAGGGCTGGAAGGTCGAGATCATGTCGATGAGCGAGGGCACGCGCGGCGGCTTCAAGGAAATCATCGCCGAGATCCGGGGGCGTGGCGCCTTCGCCAGGCTCAAGTTCGAGTCGGGCGTGCATCGCGTGCAGCGTGTCCCCGATACCGAAGCCTCCGGCCGCATCCATACTTCGGCGGCCACCGTCGCCGTGCTGCCCGAGGTTGAGGAGGTCGACATCGCCATCAATGAAGCCGACCTGAGGATCGACACCATGCGCGCAGGCGGCGCGGGCGGCCAGCATGTCAACAAGACCGAATCGGCGATCCGCATCACCCACGTGCCCAGCGGCATCGTGGTGGCGGTGCAGGAAGAGCGATCGCAGCACAAGAACCGCGCCAAGGCGATGACCATGCTGCGGGCCAGGCTGTACGACCAGGAGCGGACGAAGCGTGACAGCGAGCGCGCCGCGGCCCGGCGTGGCCAGGTGGGCTCCGGCGACCGGTCCGAGCGCATCCGGACCTACAACTATCCGCAGGGACGTGTCACCGACCACCGCATCAATCTGACCCTGCACAAGCTGCCGCAGATCATGGAAGGCGAGGCGCTGGGCGAGCTCGTCGACGCGCTCATGACGCAGCATCAGGCCGAGCAACTCGCTGCCGCGGGCGTGGCGTGACGATCAACACCACCAGCTGCACGCTTGCGCTGGCGCGGCGGGTGCTTGCGGACCGGTTCGTGCAGGCCGGCATCGATTCAGCGGAGGCCGACGCGCGGCTTTTGATCGCGCATGCGCTCGACATCGAACGCACCACCGTCATGACGCATGGCGAGCGACCGCTCACCGACCGCGAGATGGCTGCGATCAATGCGCTGGCTGCCCGCCGGCTCGAGCGTGAGCCGGTGGCGCGTATCATCGGCGCGCGGGAGTTCTGGAGTCTGTCACTTGCGATCACGGCAGATGTCCTTGTGCCGCGGCCCGACACCGAGACCGTGGTCGAAGCCGCGCTTGACACCGTCAGCCGCAATGCAACGCAGCTGGAAGCCCTGCGTATCCTCGATATCGGTACCGGGTCGGGCGCGCTCCTGCTCGCGCTGCTCAGCGAACTGCCCAACGCGACCGGTACCGGCACCGACATCAGCGCGGCAGCACTCGACGTCGCTCGTGCCAACGCCGGACGTCATGCGCTGGAAAACCGCTGCGGTTTCGTGGCCTGCAACATTGCCGACACCATCAAAGGCAAATTTGATCTCGTCGTCTCGAACCCGCCCTACGTGGCGCGCCACGACCTGGAGACGCTCGACGCCGAGGTTCGCAACCACGATCCGGTGCTGGCACTCGACGGCGGCGAGGACGGCCTCGACTTCTACCGGGCGATTGCTGCCGACATGCGGCGCCTGCTGGCGGAGGGTGGCCGGCTTGTTGTGGAATTGGGCGCCGGCCAGGAACCGATGGTCCGCTCGATATTTGCCGATGCGGGGCTGGCAGCGGGTGCCGCGTACAAGGATCTGGCGGGAATCCCGCGGGCCCTTGATGCAGGCTCGCCGCCATGAGCGGGCCGCATTGCCCCCCGGCGAAAAAGCAGGGCTCACGGGGGCGAAAAAAGCACTTGGATTATGCTGCGGAAACGACTAGCTTCCTGCCACGGAATCGACCTGTGACGGTTGCGGCCACGAACCCGGAGCCACGGGCTCTGTGAGGGGCGACGCAAGGCGGATGACGAAGAGCCGGATGACGGCTGACGACATCGCCAGATACGGGTCCGGATGCATCACCGGTTGGGCGCATCAGATTTCTAAAAAGAGAACCGATGCGTGTAACGAGAGGTAGGCACCGCCGCGGCAAGATCGCGGCCATTGGATTGCTTAAACCATAGCGACAGGCATCGCATAGATCGCTTATTGGCGCGGTGAAACGGCGCGCGCCAGCGCCGCGCAATGGAAGGTTATGTGTTTGCAGTTGTCAGGAAGCCAAGAGTAACAGACTCGAACTGCGGTGCGTCCGCGACAAAGCGAGAGGTAACGAACAGGATATCATGAGAAACGGTCAGAAGCGCATGCGGGGCCGGGGCAGTCACCGCAAGAGCCAGAATCCGTTGACGCGGGTCTATGAATCCAACGGGCCTGACGTGAAGATCCGCGGTACTGCCTCGCATATTGCGGAGAAATACATCCAGCTCGCACGCGACGCACAGAGTTCCGGCGATCCGGTTGCCGCCGAGAATTACTATCAGCACGCCGAGCATTACTACCGCCTGATTGCTGCCGCGCAGGAACAGTTCCGCCAGCAGAATCCCTACTACAATCAGCAACCCCAGCAGGGCGGCCAGCCTGCTGCCGGCGACGACAGCTACGAGGATGGCGACGACGACGGTCAGCCCTATGCGGGCGAGCCGAGCTATGCTCCGCGCGACCAGCAACAGCCGTTCCTTCCGCGCGATGCACAGCCGTTTCCGCCGCGTGAGCAGCCGGTGCAGCAGGGCGGCGGACGCCAGCATCAGCAGCCGCAGCCTGAAGTCGGGACGGAAGGCGGCTTGCCGGCCTTCATCACCGGCGGGCAGGGCCAGCCGGCAAACGGCCATGACCAGGATCGCGGCGGCGGTGGCGGTGGTGGTCATCGCCGACGCCGGCGTCATCGCGGCGGTTTCCGTGGCGAACGCAGTGGCGATTTTGCCGGCGCCCCGCCGCAGGCAGCGCAAGGCGACGGCGGCGACGAGTCCCCGCGTCAGTCCGACTGACTGCTGCGCAAGTCGATCAGCGAACGCGCACCGCCCGGTGAGGGCGCCAGAGCAGGCTCCAGGCTCGGCACAAGGCGCCGCTTGACCCGCCGCGCCGGAATTGCGCGGTAGACCTGTTTGGTCGCCTCGACCAGATGTACCCCGGCAAACGGCGCCGAAATCGTGGCGCCGGTCCGCTCCCAGGCCACTGCTGCGCGCAGGAACCAGCCGCGCGCGACGGGCGGCACATAAAGCGCCTCGCTCCATCCGGTCGGCGTGAACCAGGTCTCACGCAACAGCTGATTGATCTGCGATCGCGAATACGGTCGGCCGTGACCGAAGGGCGTCGTATCCGTGCGCGCCCAGACCCCTCGCCGGTTCGGCACCACGGCGAGCAGCCGTCCCCCCGACGCAAGCACCCGCCACACCTCGCGCAGCAGCGCGCCCGGATCGTTGGTCATCTCCAGCGCGTGCACCAGCATCACCCGGTCGACGGCAGCGTCGGCGAGGGGCAGCTCGTTCTCGTCGACCAGAGCGGACAGCGCGGGCCGCTCGGTCGGCCATTTCACCACGCCCTGCCCCGCCGGCATGAACGCGAGGCAACGCTCTGCCTCCTCGCGAAACAGGCCGAGATAGGGCGTTGCGTAACCGATGCCGAGCACGCGCTGGCCGGCGGCGTCACCCCACAGTCCCCGAACGCCGCGGCCAATAAAACGGCGTGCCACGACACCCAGGCGCTGGCCGTAGAAATTGCGCAGGTCGACGACGTCAATCGACATGAGACGAAATTACCACAAAACGGTGCGACAAATCGCTGGCCCTTGCCGCCTCCCGGCGTGCAGGACCGCCGCTCGCCGTGTTACGGTTAACGGGAATTGACGACGACAAGGATGAACGACCCATGTCTGCCGAGACCCGCCTGTTTACCTGCCTGAAGGACAACTACGGGGTGCTGCTGCACGACCCCGACACCGGCGCCACCGCCGCGATCGACGCGCCGGAAGCCGCGCCGGTGGAAGCGGCGCTCAAGGCGACCGGGTGGAAGCTCACCGACATCCTCGTAACCCACCACCACCACGACCACACGGGCGGCATCGAAGCGCTGAAGGCAAAACACAATTGCCGCGTGGTCGCGCCGGACAGGGAGAAGGCCAGAATTCCGGCCGTCGACGAGACGGTGCGCGAGGGTGACGAGGTCAGTGTCGGCAAGCTAAAGGGCAAGGTACTCGAAACGCCCGGACACACGCTCGGCCACATCACCTATTTCTTCCCCGAGGACCATCTCGCCTTCGTCGGCGACACGCTGTTTTCCATCGGCTGCGGCCGCGTGATCGAGGGAACCCCGGAGATGATGTGGGCCTCGCTCAGGAAACTGCGCGACCTGCCCGACGACACCCAGGTCTATTGCGGGCACGAGTACACCAGGGCGAATGCGAAGTTCGCCCTCAGCGTCGACGGTAAAAACGCGGCGCTGAAGGCGCGCGCGGCGGAAGTCGATCGGCAGCTTGCCAGCGGCGAGTTCACAATCCCCGTCACTATCGGCGAGGAGAAGAAGACCAATCCGTTCCTGCGCCCGGAAGCACTGGCCGGCGCTGTCGGCCAGGCCGGCAAGCCGGAAGCCGACGTCTTCGCCGAAATCCGCGGACGCAAGGACCGGTTCTGAGCCGGCTCGGCCCGCCCCCCTCCTGCAAGCGGGACCGCGCGGAGTAACCGCAATGCCCTCCCCGACTGCCGCCGAGATCATCGCCAGGCTTGATCTCAAGCCGCATCCCGAGGGCGGCCATTTCCGCGAGACATTCCGCGATTCCCGCACCCACGACGGGCGCGCAACCTCGACGGCCATCCTGTTCCTGCTGGCGCGCGGCGAGCGATCGCACTGGCATCGCGTCGATGCGGTCGAGATCTGGCACTATCACGCCGGCGCGCCGCTGGCGCTGTCCATCGTCGATGGCGCGAAGGAGGAGATTGTCCGTCTCGGCGCCGATGTCCACGCCGGCGAGTATCCGCAGGCGGTGGTGCCGGCGCGCGCCTGGCAGGCGGCCGAGTCGCTCGGCGACTGGACGCTGGTCGGCTGCACCGTCGCACCTGGATTCGAGTTCGAAGGTTTCGAACTGGCGCCGCCGGACTGGTCGCCGTGAGGCGTCAGGCGGCCCTGACCTTCTCGAGAAACCGGTCCACGAGGCCGGCAAACTTGTCGGACGCCGACGTCGACGCAGTCGAGGCAACCTGCACGTCCTCGGCTGCGGTCCGCGTGCGCGCGACGGCAGTGGCAAGGCTTTCCACCGTCGCTGAAAGCTCTGCGGTCGATGCGGCGACGTCGTGCAGGGTTTCCGAAATGACCGCTGTCACCTGATTCTGTTCAATCACCGTATCGGTGATCGTCGCAGCATGGGACGATGCGCGGGCGCTGGTCTGGTTGATGACGTGGATCGTGTCGACGGCCTCGGATGTCCGGCGACGGACGTCATTGATCCGTTCCGCGATATCCTCCGTCGCCTTGGAGGTCTGGGCGGCGAGCGACTTCACCTCCGCCGCCACGACCGCAAAGCCCTTTCCGGCGGCGCCTGCACGCGCAGCCTCGATGGTCGCGTTCAAGGCAAGCAGGTTGGTCTGCCTGGCGATCACCTCGATGAAGGACGCAACATCTCCGATCGCCTGTGCTGTTTGCGAAAGGCTTCCGATCGAGCCTGAAGCATCCTGCGCGCGCAGACTGGCCTGCTGCACGGCGGCGCCTGCCTGCTCGACCGAGCGGGCCATACTCTCGACCGACTGGGACAGTTCCGCAGCGGACGCCGCGACACCCGAGACGTTGGTCGAGACATCGCGGGACGTTGCGGTCGTTCGGGTCGCCCCGGCCTGCGCATCGGTGGCCGCGCTCGTCAGTTCCCGCGTGGCGCTACGCATCGCATCGTTCGCGGATGTGCTTTCACTCAATGCCGCGACGACGGCGGTCCGGAACTCGGTTATCAGACCTTCCAGTGCCTCGCGCCGGGCAGCGCGCTTCTCGATTTCGTTCGCGCGTTCCTCTTCAAGCCTGGCGCGGGCGATTGCATTCTCACGGAACACCGCCAGCGCCGACAGGATGGCACCGATTTCGTCGGACGTGGGGGGTGCGGGAACAGGGCTCGCAATGTCGCCGTTCGCAAGCCTTGTTACGACCGCGATCGCTTCGTCGAGCGGCCGCTTTACGGCATAGCGCCACAGCAGCGATCCCGCCATGAGAAGCACAACAAACCCGGCCAGCAGTGCGATCAGGATCGTCTGCCTCGCGCGGACTGCGCGCGCATCAAACGCCCTGGCCGCTGCTCTGGCCCGGCTACCGACGACCTCATCGGCCCTGATGACAATGCCGCGCACGCGGTTGGCGTGATTGACGACCGCTACCAGGTGGAATTGCTGCTCGGCGTGGGACCTCCGGCCGAAGTCCTCCATCGTTTCCTGCCAGGCGTGGCGGATTTCCCTGACCGAGGCGTCAAGCGACGCGCGCTCCTGCTCACCCAGCGCATCCAGCAGGATCGGGCCGATCGAGGATTGCAACGCCTCGAGCCGCTGCAACAGCGACACGCTTTCATCGATCGCCTGCTTCTGCTCCTCGGGATTCAGATCGAGACCGATTGAAGAGAAGGCCGTCGCCGCTCCCAGGGCGACGACCATCGCTTCATTGATCATTTCACGACGCTGCTCTGCAGCCCGTTCTATCTTTCCGAGTGCGTCCAGCGCCGCAAGTTCGTGCAGGCTTAAACCGACGAGGACGGCCGTGATGGCGGCGCCAGCGACCAGCATGCCAGTAATCCGCTGGCGGAGGCCGATGCGCCGCAGCATTGATGATCCTCCCCGTCGACCGTCGTTAGCTCTTGTGTTCTTCGACGACCGCGCCCGTGATCGGGTGGAAGTAGATTTCGACGCGCTTGCCGTTCTTGTCGCGCCCGTAGATCTCGTAGCAGTTGCCACTGGTCACCTTGAAGACCTTGAACTTGTAACCCTGCGCAGTGACCTTGGCCTTCATATCGCTCTCGCTCATCCACTTCGCCTTCGGCTCGGACGTGCAGGTCGGTCCGGCGAAGGCCGGCCCGGCCAGAACGACAAGCGTCGCGGCGATTACAAACCGACGTATGGTCATGCTTTCCTCCAGAGAGATATCGGTCCTACTATGCCTGACGGCGTTTAACGTCCTGTTAAGGCTGCCCGGACCCCGACGCCCGCCGGGGACAAACCGCGGCGGAACGCCTTGTCCGCCGTTGAAAAAACACTAGGGACAACAACAACCTGCAAGGAGACACCGCCGGTGCCGACCAAATCCGACGAGGCGCGCCTTCAGCTGGCGCGCGCCAACCGCATCCTCGCCAACGAAGGCGTGCTCGACGCCTTCGGCCACATCTCGCTGCGCCACCCGGCCGATCCCGGTCGCTACCTGCTGTCGCGCTCGCGCGGGCCCGAGCTGGTGCAGCCTGACGATATTCTCGAGTTCGACCTCGACTCCGAACCGGTCAGGCCGCCGACCGCACGGCTCTACAGCGAGCGCGTCATCCACGGTGAAATCTTCAAGTCGCGGCCCGAGGTCATGGCCGTATGCCACCATCACGCGCCGTCGATCCTGCCGTTCTGCGTATCCGGCGCACTCCTGAAGCCGGTCAACCATCTCGGCGCCACCATGGGCCTGAAGGTGCCGGTGTGGGACAGCCGCGACGAATTCGGCAACACCAACCTGCTGGTGGCCAAACCCGAGGAAGGCGCCTCGCTCGCCCGCGCGCTGGGGCCGAACTGGACCGTGCTGATGCGCCGGCACGGCGCCACGGTCGCCGGGACGTCGCTGGAGGAATGCGTGTTCCGCTGCATCTACACCGCGCTCAACGCCCGCATGCAGATCGAGGCGCTGCTGCTTGGCGGCTTCGAGGCGCTCAACGACGAGGAGATCGAGCTTGCCGGCGGCGCCAATCTGCGGCCGGGCCCGATCAACCGCGCCTGGGAATACTGGTCGGTGCGTCTGGACAAGATCGAAGGCACGCATGCGACCAAACCCGGGGCGTCCGCCGCGCGGGGCGCCGCGCGGAAGAAATCAACGGCGAAGAAGTCGTCCAGAAAGGCGGCGAAGAAACGCGCCAGGCGCAGACGCTAGGCGAAATACTGCCCGCCGTTCGCCGTCAGGGTCGAGCCGGTGATCAGGCCGGCGTCGTCGCTGGCCAGGAACACCACGCAGCGCGCGATCTCCTCCGGCTCACCCAGCCGGCCGATCGGGATCTGCGGCAGGATGCTCTTCTCAAGCACGTCCCTGGGCACGGCCTGCACCATTTCGGTATTGATGTAGCCGGGGCAGATTGCGTTGACCGTGATGCCGGCGCGCGCGCCTTCCGCCGCCAGCGCCTTGGTGAATCCGAGCTCGCCGGCCTTGGCGG
>CAZUDR010000078.1:0-10393 GCA_964618715.1 uncultured Undibacter sp.
TCTGCTCCCTGGCCGACGACCGGACCTATAACGAGGGGCACATTCCCGGTGCGATGTGGGTCTACTGGAAATCGGCATGCTGGCACGAAACCGATCGCGATTTCGTGACGCCCGAGGCGATGGCGCGCCGGTTCGGCGGCATGGGGATCGGCCCGCAGTCGACCGTGGTTCTGTACGGAGATCCCGTCCAGTATGGCAGTTACGCCTTCTGGGCCTTCACCATGGCCGGCCACCGCAACTTGCGTCTGCTCGACGGCGGGCGCCGAAAATGGGTGATGGAGGGGCGACCGCTGTCACGAACGGTGCGACGCTTTCCCGCCGTCGCCTACCCGGCGCCGCAGGCAAACGTCTCGATGCGCGTCGGCCGCCGCAACGTGCGCGACAATCTCGGTCAACCCCGCCGCCTGCTACTCGATGTCCGTTCGCCGGAAGAATATTCGGGCGAACGCGTGTCGGAATACACCTTCCCGGTCGACTACGGCGCCGAGCGCACCGGGCGCATCCCCGGCGCCGTCCATCTCTATTACAAGGAACTGCTGAACGCGGATGATTCATTCAAACCACCCGATCAGCTTCGCCAGGTCCTCGACGCCGCCGGTATCGCGCCGGACCAGGTCGATGATGTTGTCTGCTATTGCCGGCTGAGCCACCGCGCCACCATTGCCTGGATCGCGCTCGGCAGGATTCTTGGCCACGGCAATATCAGGATCTATGACGGGTCCTGGACCGAATGGGGCAGCATCGTCGGCTACCCGGTCGAGAAATAGCGCCGACATGTCGCGCAGAATTTACTGGCGGCCGGTCGCGAAATCCCCCCACATTTGCGACATCCGCCGGCACCCGCGCGGTTGCGTTGATGGAGTGATTCAATGGACGGCTGGCGCGGCGATTTCCACCGTGCATTCTTTTTCTGCGCGGCGTTGCTGTTCGCCACGGCGAGCGGTTCGGGCGCGCAGCCTGTGGCCAGCCGCGACGTCGATTTGCAGCTCGTGCTCGCCATCGACGCCTCGGGCAGCGTCGCCGACACGCGATTCGACTTGCAGAAGGAGGGCTACGCCGCGGCATTCCGAGACCGGCAGGTGCTCAACGCGATCCGCTCGGGTGCGAACCAGGCCATCGCGGTGACGATGGTGCAATGGACGGGCCCGGCGCTGCAGATCCAGGTGGTGCCGTGGATGCGCATCGGCGACGAACCATCGGCGGCAGCTTTTGCCGCCGCAATCCTGACCGCGCCACGCCAGTTGTTCGGCGGCGGCACGTCGATTTCCGGTGTTATCGACTATGCGATGACGCTGTGGCGCGACAGCCCGCATCAAAGCACGCGCCGCATCATCGATATTTCCAGCGATGGCGCCAACAACCGTGGCCGGCCCGCCTCGCTGGCGCGCGACGAGGCGGTGCGCGCAGGAGTGGGCATCAACGGGCTGCCGATCCTGGAACTCGACCCCGCACTCGACATTTACTACGAGTCGAACGTGATCGGCGGCCCCGGCGCGTTCGTCATCGCCGCAAAGAATTACGACACCTTCGCCGCGGCCATCCGCAGAAAGCTCATCACCGAGATATCGATGCGCAGGCCGGCCGCGACAGACCTGCACGCAAATCAAACCGTCATCCACGCGCCCCTGGCGTCGACCGACCTGAACACCGCTTCCAGCGCCGCCGCGGTCTGCAGGATGCCGTCAGGCGGTATGGGAAACGTCCCCTGCCCCATCGCCGCCCTGGCGAAGAAGCCGAGATTCATGCCGAGGTGATTGTCTTCCGGGTAGTCGAACGTCTCCGGCTCCCTGCCGGCATGGCGCACAATCAGCCTGGTCTCGCTCACGCTCTCGGCCCAGCAGTTTTCACCGAACAGCGCGATGCGCCAGCGGAACGGCGTCTTGATGGTGGTTCCGAGCACGCCGGTAGCGCCGCTTTCGAATTCGATCAGGGCCGCGGTGGTGTCGCCGGCCGCCACGTCGAGCGCGCGCGACGTCGACAGCGCGCTGATGCGCTTCATCGGGCCGGCCAGATCGCGGAAGCAATCGAGCACGTGGATGCCCATGCCGGTCATGCCGCCGGCGCGGCTTTCCTCGCGCGCCAGCCGCCAGCTGTCCGCCGGGTAGCTGGCGAGCCAGTCGTGGCTGTAGTTGCCCTCCATGTGCATGATGGTGCCGAAGGCCCCTTCCTCCTTCAGCTTTGCCAGCGCGCGCATCGACGGCATCAGGCGGAAATGATGGCCGACCCCGATGGTCACGGCCGCCTTCCTGACCGCCTCGAGCATGGCGACCGCCTCGGCCTTGCTGAGCGCGAACGGCTTTTCGCAATAGATGTGCTTGCCGGCCGCGGCCAGCGCCTTCACCTGTTCGGGATGCCTGGTGTGCGGCGTCGCCAGCACCACCGCCTGCACGGATTTGTCGGCGAGCACCTCGTCGAACGAAGTGCCGATGGCGATGCCGCGTTCGGCGGCGAAGTCCGTGACCGTGTCCGGCTCCAGCGTGACACCGCGGGTAAATTTCAGCGGCACGCCAGCATTGTGCGCCGCCGTCACCAGGGTCTTGCCCCACCAGCCGAGGCCGACGATTGCGGTGTTGATCATTCCGTCACACTTCGGTGGGTGCGCCGGGCTGCTTCAGCGGGTGCGCGCGTGCCACCGCATCGATCCGGTTGCACTCATCGACGATGCGCTTGAAGGTCGGGAACGGCGCCAGGTCGCATTTGTAGTAGGCCGCGCCCACCGCCTGCCCGCAAAGGCAGATATCGGCGATGGTGAGCTGATCGCCCTGCGCGAAGCGGCCGGTGTGCGGCGAGCCGGCGAGATGGGTTTCCAGCGCCTGCAACGCCGCCTGATGCCAGTGATGACACCATTTCTGCACGCCGGGCTCGTTGATGCCGAGTTCCTTGCCGAGGAACTCGCGCACGCGCGGCACAATCAGCGGATGCGTATCGCAGGCGATGATCTGCGCCAGCCCGCGCACCCGCGCACGCGCCTTCGGTTCTTTCGGCAGCAGCGGCGGTTCAGGGTGCGTCTCGTCGAGATACTCAAGGATCGCCAGCGACTCGAACAGCACCGTGCCGTCGTTCTCGATCAGCGCCGGCAACGCCATCATCGGGTTGATCTTGCGGAATTCGGCGTCACGCTGGTTGCCCTTCATCAGATTGACGTCGATCACCTCGTCGGGCGTGATGCCCTTGAGATTGAGCGCGATCCGCACGCGATAGGTCGCCAGTGAACGCCAGAAGGTGAACAGCTTCATTGACCTGCCCTCGAATGGCCGTGCGCCCGGCGCGAGAGCCGGGACGCGATCTGCGAACTACTTTTTCGATCCCCCCGGATCGGCCTTGAGCCCGGCCGCGGCAATCCCGGCCAACGCGATGATCTCGTCGTTGTCGCCGGTGTCGCCGGAGATGCCGACGGCGCCGAGCACCTTGTTGTCATTGTCGCGGATGAGCACGCCGCCCGGATTGGGCACCATCCGTCCGCCGCTCGCAGCCACGATCGACGTCAGGAAGTTCGGGTTCTGTGCCGCGCGTTCCATCATGGTGCGCGAGCCCCAGCCCATGCCGAGCGCGCCATAGGCTTTGCCCACCGCGACCTCGAAGCGGATGATGCCCGAGCCGTCCTCGCGCTTGGCGCAGACGAGATGACCGCCGGGGTCGAGTACCACCACCGTCTGCGGCATTTGCTTGAGTTCGCGCGCCTTGGCCAGCGTGGCGTCGACGATGGCGGAGGCCTGGGAAAGTGTCACGGTCATTGTCTGCTCCCTGCTATTTTTTGCGGCCGGCCCAGAAGACCGCCATGCGCGCGCCGTCCTCGCCGCCATTGCCGTGCTGGTTTGCGTCCTCGAATCCGGTCAGCGCCGCCTTGGTCCCCCGCATGTCCGCGCCCAGCGACTCGCCGGTCTCCACCATGGTGCGCAGATCCTTCACGGCGTTGGCGATCGAGAAGGTGGTCGGTCCCGGATCCTTCCCCTCGAACATGGCGACGATCATGTCCGCGCGCATCTTCAGGGCGTTGTTGGCGCCGTTGCTCTCGACGAACAGGTCCAGCAATCGTTTCGGCTCCCAGCCGACGTTGCGGGCAATCGCAAAAGCCTCGCCATAGGCCTGCCATGCCACCATCAGCGGCAGGTTGATCGCCAGTTTCATCTTCGAGCCGGCGCCGATCGGTCCGCAATGCTCGAGCCGGCGCGTAAGCTGCTCGAGGACCGGTTTTGCACGCGCGGCGTCGGCGGGCTCTGCGCCCATCAGCCCGAGCAGTTGTCCCTTGCGCGCCGGGGCGATCGAACCGCCGACCGGGCATTCCACCAGTGCGGCGCCCTTGGCGCGCACTTTCGGCGCGAGATCGGTTTCCACCTTCGGCGGCACCGTGCTCATCTCGATGAACAGCTTGCCCTTGACGTCGCCGGACAGCAGGCCCTTCGGTCCGTTGTAGACGTCGTCGATCGCCTTGCCGTCGGTAAGGATGGTGATCACCGCTTCACTCGCCGCGGAGACTTCCGCCGGCGAACCGACAACCTTGGCGCCGGCCTCCGCCAGAGGTTTGGCTTTCTCCGGTGTCCGGTTCCACACGGTTACCTGGTGGCCAACCTCGATCAGCCGCGCGGCGATCGCGGCGCCCATGGCGCCGAGACCGGCTACTCCGACCTGCATGGTATTCCTCCCGCTCTATCTGTTGGCGGTGACGATATGCGATCGCAGCGCGCCATGAAAGCTGCATTGTCGTTCTGGCGACTCGACACGCCGGTACATGCCGCCTATGTACGGCACCTTGCGCGGGTCGACGCGCAGCGGCGGTTTCGCCACGGGAGACGTCTGAATGGTTGCGCGGAAGAAAGCCAAAGGCACGGTCGGTATCATTGGCCTCGGCATCATGGGCGGCGCCTTCGCCAGGAATCTCGTGCGCGCCGGGTGGCGCGTGGTCGGCTACGATATCAGCCCCGCGCGCCAGCGCGAGGCAAAGCGCGCCGGCGTCGAGATTGCCGGCAGTGCTGCCGAAGTGGCCGAAAAGGCGCCGACGGTGCTGACCAGCCTGCCCAAGCCGGCGGCACTCATCGATACCGCCCGCAATATCGCGAGAGCCGGGCTCAAGCGCAGGGTGATCGTGGAAATGAGCACCTTCGCAATTTCAGATAAGGAAAATGCCGAGCGCATTCTGCGCAAGGCGGGCCACACCATGCTCGACTGCCCGGTCAGCGGCACCGGCTCCCAGGCGGCCAACGGTGACCTCGTTTTCTACGCGAGTGGCGATGCGGCTTCGATCCGCAAACTGCGGCCCATGTTCGGCGCATTCGGCCGCCACGTCTACGACGTCGGCGCTTTCGGCAATGGCAGCAAGATGAAGTACGTGGCCAATCTGCTTGTCGCCATCAACAACGTGGCCAGCGCGGAGGCCATGGTGCTGGGCATGAAGGCCGGCCTGCCGCCGCAGGTAATCTTCGATCTGATCACCGCCGGCGCCGGCAATTCGCGCGTGTTCGAGCTGCGCGCGCCGATGATGGTCAAAGGCGACTACAAGAACGCCACCATGAAGCTCTCAGTCTGGGACAAGGACATGCAGGTGATTGGCGATTACGCACGCAAGATCCGTGTGCCGACCCCGCTGTTCGACGCCACCAAGCCGGTTTATCGCAAGGCGGAAGCAAGCGGCCTTGGTGCCCAGGACACCGCAGCGGTTTGCGCCGTGCTGGAGAAGTTGGCCAAGGTGAAACGCAGCAAGGGCAAGCGGGCAAGCAAGCGCTAGCGCCAGCACGCCGCTCTGTCGGACTGTCACCAATTCAAGGCCCTGCGCAGGTGCTTGCGCGGGGCCTCGCCATGTAGGTAGCCTCCCACGCAACAAGACAAGGTTGCACAGGAGGAGCGTATGGCGGCGTTGCATGAGCGCACGGAAGACCGCGACGGCATGCGGATCGACTGGAACGTGCCGATCACCATGGACGACGGCCTGGTCCTGCGTGCCGATGTTTTTCGCCCGGTGAAAGAAGGCAAGTTCCCGGTCATCCTCAGCTACGGTCCCTACGCCAAGAACCTCGCCTTCCAGGATGGCTATCCGAGTGCATGGCAGCGGATGGCGGAGAAGCAACCCGACGTCACCGCCAACTCGAGCAACGTCTATCAGAACTGGGAAGTGGTCGATCCGGAGAAATGGGTGCAGCACGACTATGTCTGCGTGCGCGTCGACTCGCGCGGCACCGGCTGCTCGCCCGGCTTCATCGATCATTTCTCGCCGCGCGAAACAAAGGATTTCTACGACTGCATCGAATGGTCCGGCGTGCAGCCGTGGTCGAACGGCAAGGTCGGCCTCAACGGCATCTCCTACTACGGAATGAACCAGTGGCAGGTCGCGTCAATGCAGCCGCCGCATCTGGCCGCAATGTGCGTGTGGGAAGGTGCCGCCGACTGGTACCGCGACTCGACGCATCACGGCGGCATTCTCTCCACCTTTTGGGAGAACTGGTACGACATGCAGGTGAAGACCGTGCAGTACGGCGCGGGAGAGCGCGGCGGGCGCAGCCGCGTGCATGGCGAACTGGTGTGCGGTCCGGAAATACTGTCCGAGGAAGAACTGGCGAAGAACCGCGCCGACTTCGGCGGCCAGATCCTCGCCCATCCGCTCGACGACCAGTATCACCGTGACCGTTCGCCGGTCTGGGAGAAAATCAGGACACCGCTTTTCACCGCCGCCAACTGGGGTGGCCAAGGCCTGCATCCCCGCGGCAATTTCGAGGGCTTCGGGCGTGTGGCGTCGAAGCAGAAATGGCTGGAAGCGCATGGCATCGAGCACTGGACGCATTTCTACACGGACTACGGCCGCGAACAGCAGTTGCGCTTTTTCGACTATTTCCTGCACGGCAAGGACACGAGCTGGAGCAGGCAGCCGCGCGTCCTGCTGCAGGTCCGCCACATCGACAAGTTCGTCCAGCGCGCGGAAAAGGAGTGGCCGCTCAAGCGCACCAAGTGGACCAAATTCTACCTCGATCCGGTCGGCATGACACTAAGCACGAACCGGCCGACAAAAAGGGCGCAGCTGAAATTCGACGCAATGGGTGACGGTCTCACGTTTCTGACGCCGCCGCTTGCAGGGGAAACCGAGATCACCGGACCGTCGGCGCTCAAATTGTTTGCGTCGTCGTCAACCAGCGACGCCGATTTCTTCATCGTGCTGCGCGTGTTCACCGGCGACCTGAAGGAAGTGGTGTTCCAGGGCGCGATCGATCCGCACACGCCGATCGGGCAAGGCTGGCTGCGTGCCTCGCACCGGCGACTCGACAAGAAGCTGTCGAAACCTTACCGGCCCTATCACACGCACGACCGCAAGGAGCCGTTGAAGAAGGGCCAGATGGTCGAGCTCGACATCGAGATCCTGCCGACCTCGATCGTGGTGCCAGCCGGCTATCGCGTCGGCCTGTCGGTGCGCGGCAAGGATTACGAATATGGCGGTGCCAGCGGCGGCAAACTGTCGAACTTCAAAAACGAACTCAAGGGTTGCGGACCGTTCCTGCACAACGATCCGAAGGATCGGCCGCCAGCCATATTCGGCGGTGTCACCACCCTTCATTTCGGCGGCGGCAAAGCGCCCTACCTTCTGCTGCCAATCATTCCGGCAAAGAAATAGGCAATGAGAACACTCCGGCAGCATTGCGTATGCAGCCCGGATGGCGGGCCGAAACATTACATGCGCGTAAAGTCTGCCAATTGGGTGTGTTCATCCCTGCCCATCATGGGTAAGATGCTCGCAACCTTCGGATAAACGGAAGGGTCCTGGGGGGAAATGAACACGCAGTTCTGGATCATTCAGGCATTCAACGGCATTTCGTACGGCGCCCTGCTGTTTCTGCTTGGCGCCGGCTTGTCGCTGATCTTCGGCGTCATGCGCATCGTCAATCTTGCCCACGGCTCGTACTTCCTGTTGGGCGGCTACGTCGCGCTGACCGTTATCTGGACCACGGATTCGTGGCTGCTGTCGCTCCCCGTCGCCGCATTGGCCATCGCTGTCCTCGGCATGGTGATGGAAAGGCTGTTCCTGCGCTCCGCCGGACTCGAATTCGCCCGCAACGGTTTGATTGCGATTGGCGTGGCATTGCTGGTTGCGCTCGCGATCGATGAGTGGACCCAGTTCATTGCGAGCGGAAACTGGATCATGTTCGTGGTGGTCGCCCTGGTCATTGCGGCCGGGCTTTATTACCTGCTGGGCAACGTCTCCACCATCGCAATCGAAGCCGACCCGTTGCGCCAGGTGCTGCTGACGGTCGGCTTTGCGTTCCTGTTCCAGCAGGCAGCCCTCGACATCTGGACCGGCAACAATTTCGATATCTTTCCGCCTGGTCCGCTGACGCAGAGCATGGTCATCGGCCAGCTCTATTTTCCGCTTTACCGCGTGTTCATGATCGCGACGGCGGCATTCATCGGCGTCGCGCTATGGCTGGCGATGGAAAAGACCCGCATGGGGGCGATGGTGCGCGCCACCGTCGACGATTCCGAAATGGCACGTGGCGTCGGCATCGATACCTCGCGCATCTCCATGTTCATCTTCGGACTTGGTGCCTTTCTCGCCGGTCTCGGTGGGGTGATTGGCGGCGCATTTCTCGGCATTTATCCGGGCCTTGACTTCGAGGTGCTGCCGCTCGCCTTCGCGGTGGTGATCATCGGCGGGATGGGCAGCCTCGGCGGCGCCGCCATCGGCGCACTGCTGGTTGGACTGGCCGACAATTTCGGCAAGGCGCTGTTTCCGGAGATTTCCTACTTCACCCTTTACGCTCCGATGGCGCTGATCCTGGCAGTCAAGCCGACCGGCCTGTTCGGGAGGGAGTAAGCAGAAGAATGTTCAAGAGTCAGACCGCAAAGATTGCCGTTGTCTGCGCCGTTCTGGCCGCGGTCGCGATCGTTGTGCCGAACACCAATTCGTTTCTGATCCTGCTCGCGACACGAATTCTGGCGTTCTCCATCCTGGTCATGAGCCTGGATATCCTGCTGGGCTATACCGGCCTGCCCTCACTCGGCCAGGCCGCCTATCTCGGCGTCGGTGCCTATGCCACCGCCATCCTCGCCTCGAAGTACCAGTTCGGGTTCGGTTACGATTTCTGGCTGGTGGTCGTGATCGGCGTCGTCCTGGCGGCTGCACTGGCTGCGGTGTTCGGCCTGCTGGCGATCCGCGCGACCGGCGTCTACTTCCTGATGATTACGCTCGCGCTCGGCCAGTGCGTCTGGGGTCTCGCCTACCGCTGGAATTCGCTGACCGGTGGCGACAACGGCATCAACGTCCGCGGACGGCCGCAGTTTTTCGGGCTCGATCTCGCCAACGAGATCACGTTTTTCTATGTCGTATTCGGGTTCTTTGCGGCTTCGCTGCTGGTCATGTTTGTGCTCGTGCGGTCGCCGTTCGGCCGCAGCCTCGCGGGAATTCGCGAGCGCGAGCTCCGCATGCAGATCCTGGGCTACAATACCTGGCTGCACAAATACATTGCGTTCATTATTGCCGGGGCATTCGGCGGACTGTCGGGCGTCCTCTGGGCGCATACGGCCGGCATCGTCAGTCCCGAAAACGTCATCATCACGACGTCTGTCGACGCAATCCTGATGGCCGTCCTTGGCGGCGCGGGAACGTTGATCGGCGGCGTGATCGGCACCACCATCGTCATCGGCCTGCGGGAATATCTCAGCACGCTGGTGCCATGGTGGCAGTACGTGCTGGGGGCGGTGTACGTGCTCACGATCCTCTATCTGCCGAGCGGATTGATGGGCATTCCCGAACGAATCCGCCAGCGCGGGTCCGAATCAGGAAAGACAAAAGTCGGCAAAACCGAAGATCAGGAGAAACTGGCATCCGCCGCCTCCTGAACCATAAAACAATGAGGAACGAGTCCAATGACAACCATCATGAATAAAGGGATGCGCCCGCTCCTTTTGGGCGGCTGCATTGCCCTCGGTCTGGCCCCGCTGTCGAACGCCAGCGCCGAGGAACTGCGAATCGGATTTCTCGCGCCGACGACCGGCATCTTTGCGCAGATCGGCAAGGACATGGTCAACGGCTTCCAGATGTATCTCGACGAAAACAAGGGCGCCTTCGGCGGTGCCGACGTGAAATTCATCGTCGAGGACACGGTCGGCAAGCCCGACACCGCCGTCACCAAGGCCAAGAAGCTCGTCCTTCAGGACAAGGTGCACATGTTCATGGGCGGCCTGCTGGCCTCCACCGGCTACGCGCTGGCGCCAGTCAGCACTGCCGAGAAGACCGTCTATCTGTCTCCGGTGGCCGCCGCCGACGATCTCACCCAGCGGCAGCTCGACAAGTATCCCTACTTCGTCCGCACCGGGTTCTCGAGCTCGCAGCCCAGCCATCCGGAGGGCCAGTGGGCCTGTGACCAGGGCTACAAGACGGCCGTCACCATCGGTGCCGACTACGCGTTCGGCTACG
>CAZUDR010000079.1:0-10341 GCA_964618715.1 uncultured Undibacter sp.
GGATCATCGACGTTCGCTGGCAGTCACGCTACGAGAATGGTCGCGGCATCAGTTTCGACGACCATGACGGCTACCGCGCCGGCCATATTCCCGGCGCGGTGTTCGCAGGGATGATCGCGGACCTCTCCGATCCCGGGCATCCGGTCCCCGACATGCTTGCGCCGCCGGGCCGCTTTGCCGCCGCCATGAGCCGGCTCGGCGTCGGCCGCGAAACCCTTGTCGTTGCGTATGACAATATGGGCTTTCCCCTTGGGTCAGCGCGACTGTGGTGGGCCTTGAACTACTATGGCCACGACAAGGTCTGCGTTCTCGACGGAGGCCTCCGGCAATGGGTGAGCGAAGGCCGGCCCCTTGTTACAGACGTACCGCATGTTCAGGCCACAAGTTTTGCAACCTCGCCCACCCCTGGCTGGCTCGCGACAAAGCAGGATGTTTGCGATGCGCTCGGACAGACCGGCACTGTGCTCATCGACTGCCTGACACCCGAGCTTTACCAGGGCCGCGGCGACCGCCACCTGTGGGGGCAGCGTCCCGGTCACATCCCGGGCGCCGTCAACGTTCCCTATCTTGCCAATGTCGATCCGGCCCTGGTGGAGGCGACGGCGGCTGAGCGCGCACGCATTCTGGAGGAGCGCGGCGATTTCACCTTCTGCCCGCCGCAGACACTCGCGACCTTGTATGCGACCGCAGGCGTTTCAGACGACACGCAGGTGATCACCTATTGCGGCAGAGGGTACGCGGCCGCGTGTGGCATGCTGGCCTTGAAAGTGCTGGGGCACGACGACGTACGGCTGTATGACGGATCGTGGACGGAGTGGAGTGCCGATCCTGGCCTGCCAGCCGAGACCGGCGCTGACGAGGACGCGCGATAATCAATGCGATGATCTGCCTGACTTCCGGTCCACTCCGGGTCAAATACGGACTTTCCGAAGAGCTCATGAAGCGTCGCCTTCACCGCCGTGGGTTCAACCGGTAGCGAACATCGGGTATCCGTCCAGGGAGGCTGTTACTGCCGTTTGTCAGCCCGCGCCCGGTTTCTTCTTTTTCTCCACGTCGGCCGCGCCGGTGACGCCGGGATTGAAGCTCGGCGGATCGCTGGCCGGGAAGCTCTCGTCGGAATCGACGGTGACCTCATCTTCCTTTTGCTCGATCCGCTCGCGCTCCTTCTGCGCATGCTCTTTCGGCGTTTCGCGTTTGTTGCGGGCCATGGCCGCCTCCAATGCCGGGAAATTGCGTGATAATTCAAAACGTTCTGGACGGGGAAAAGGTTCCCGGCCTTGGTTGACGCTGGCCGCGCCATCGGCATGACTTCGGCAGCAAGGAGGACGGGGCATGCTGCAGGCGGCCATTTGCGGAGCCGGCCACTGGGGGACGCGGCTGATCGAGGCCGTGCAGGGCAAGAGCGACAGGATTCGCTTCGCCGCCGCGGTGACCCGTGATCCGGCGGCGCGGCAGGACCTCGCCGACCGCTTCGGGCTGCGCCTGACGGCCCGCTATGCCGACGTGCTTGCCGACCGCGCCATCGGCGCCGTGGTGCTGGCGACGCCCCATTCGCAGCATGCCGCCGAGATCGCCGCGGCGGCGCAGGCGGGCAAGCACGTCTTTGTCGAGAAGCCGTTCACGCTCACCCGCGCCAGCGCGGAAGAGGCGCTCGCCGCCTGCCGCGACGCCGGCGTCACCCTCGCCGTCGGTTTCAATCGCCGTTACGCGCCGGCCTATGTCGCGCTGGCGCGCCGCATCGCCGCCGGCGAGATCGGCATGCTGCGCCACGTCGAGGGGCAGTTCTCCGGACCGCCCAGCTACCAGACCGAGCCGGACAACTGGCGCTCCAACCAGATCGAGAGCCCGGGCGGCTCCATGACCGCGCGCGGCGTGCACGTCATCGACAGCATGGTCAATATCGCAGGACCGGTGGAAACCGTATTCGCCTTCAGCGAGCGGCTGCAGCACACGATCGACGTCGACGACACGACAGTGTGTGCCTTGCGCTTTGCCGGCGGCATCACCGGCATGCTCGCCACGCTGCACGCGACCAGCCAGTTCTATCGCATCCACGCCTTCGGCTCGCAGGGCGCGCTTGAGATGCGCGGCGACACCGAACTCAACGTCTTTGATCTCGACGGCAAGGTGACGCGCGCGACGTTCGACGCCGTCGACAAGGAGCGGACCGAACTGGAGGCGTTCGCCGACGCGGTGGCGAATGGCGTCAAATTTACCGTTGCCCCGAACGAAGTCATCAACGTCGTGGCGGCGACCGAGGCGGTGGCGGAGTCGGCGCGTAGCGGCAAGGCCGTACCGGTCGCCTGATCACGACCAGATCATGATCGCATGGCGCGGAAACAAACTCCGTTCGTTCCCGCGGAAGCGGGAACCCAGTCTGCACCATAGATTGCTGGATCCCCGCTTTCGCGGGGACGAACGGGTGATTCAAACGCAAACAGGTCTGCTCTACAGATCCTGCCGCACCCACTCGCCCTGCACGTCGGTGCACCAGTTACCCACGTTCCACTGGCCCCAGGCGCCGAGACCACCGCGCTCGTCGGTGCCGCTATAGACCGGCACGTGCACCACCGACAGACCGTCGTGGGCATGCGCCGATTGCAGCGCGGCGCGCAGGCTTTCCGCATTGTCGCCGCCGGAGACGGCGAGCACGCCCGAAACCGACGAGGCGAGTCGGACGTAATCGACCGCGACGCGGTCGCTGGTGCGGAATTCCTGGTTGTACTGGGCCAGCTGCAGGCCGGTGATGGCGGCCATGCGGCGGTTGTCGAAGATGACGATCATGCCGCGCACCTTGTGCTCGACGGCGTCGATCAGGATCTGCGGGTTCATCATGAACGAGCCGTCACCGGAAAACGCGATCGGATAGACCGGCGCGTCGGCAAGTGCCGCCGCCATCAGCGCGCTCACGGCATAACCCATGTAAGAGGCGCCGGTCTCGGTGAAAGTGGCGAAGGTCCGGTCGTCCTCGACGATCTGGAAGCCATTGGCCTGCACGTCGCCCGCATCGAAGAACTTGGCGGCGCCTTTCTCCTTGGCGAAATCGGCGACGATCTTGATCGCCGCCGGTTGCGGCAGCACCGGCTTCTGCCAGGCCTCGTCGTTGAGCGGCGGACAGGCGTAGCGCGCCTGCTTGTAGGCGGCCCATTCCTTCTTCTTCGCCGCGCAGGCATCGAGCCAGGCGCGCTTGGCGGAATTCGCCTTCAGGCCTTTCAGCTTTGCCGTCAGCCGTTCGGCGACGGCGCCGATGTCGCCGACCAGCGCCACCGTCCTGTTGTAATGGGTGGCGTCGTTGAAATCGCCGTTGATGTTGATGACGGCTTCAGCCTTCTTGTAGCCGATGCCGGAACAGTCGGCCTGGCAGACCGCGCGCGAGCCGATGACGATCAGCAGCTCCGCCTCGCCCATCGCGTAGTTGCCGCTGATCGAGCCCTTGGAGCCGCCGACATGCATGTTCTGCGCATGCGCGTCGGGCAGCACACCGGTCGAGCCGGGCGACAGCACCACCGCTGCGCCTGCCGCCTCCGCCAGTTTCGTCACTGCCGCATCATGGCCGCGGGTGCCGCCGCCGGCCTTGATGGCGACCCTGGCCGCCTTCGCAATCATCGCCGCCGCCTCGTCGATCGCCGTGTCGTCTGCCGGCGCGAGCTTCGGCAGGTCGGGCCGCACCGGCAGCGCGGACAGGTTCACGGTCATTCGTTGCGGCTGGGTGTTGAGTGGCAGCAGCAGATAGAAAGGTCCTGCGCGATAGGGATGGTTCACGGTGATCGCGCCGCGGCGCAGCGCATCGCGCAGGCCCTCCGGCGTATGCAGCACATAGGAACCGCCCATTGCCGCGGTGATGCGGCCGAACAGGCCCTGCTCCTCCTTCGGCACCTGCTGCATGTTGTAGCCTTCGCCGAACGTCGTCTCGTCGCCGTAGATGTGGTAGACGCCGACGCCGTTCGATGCCGCGGCCAGCGAGCCGGCCAGCGCCTGCATGGCGCCGGGCCCGATCGAGGTGATCACCGCGGAAAGCTCGCCGTATTGCCAGCGCAGCGCGGTGGCGGCATGCGCCATCTCCACCTCGTTGCGGCAGTTGACGGTGCGGGTGACGCCCTCCTCCTCGTAGATGCGCAGCACGTTGCCGAGATCGGTCGAGCCATGGCCGAAGATGGCAAAATAGCGTGACACGCCCTGCTTGAGCAGGCCAAGCACCAGCGCCTCCGACAGGCTCGTCTCGATGAGCTTCGGCAGCGCGCCACCGGCCAGCGCTTGGTCCAGTCCTGCCGCTTTTGCAATCGCCCGCGCCCTCTCGCGCATCCGGCGGTCGCTCTCGCTTTCCGGGTTCCGCGTCAACATCGGTCTCACGCCTCTTTCTCGCTTACGCGCGCCCGCGCCCTGTCATTCATGCTGGCACGCGCCTGCAGGATGATCACCAGCAGCGCCAGCCCGAAGAACAGCAGCGCGGTCGGCGATGTGTAGAACGGATCATAATGACCTTCCGACATGATCATGGCCGTCCGGTATTCCTTTTCCAGCGTCGGGCCCAGCACCAGACCCAGCACCACCGGCGTCACCGGGATCCGCGCGCGCAGCAGCAGGTAGCCCAGCAATCCGGTGGCGGCGAGCGTGTAGATGTCGAACACCGAATTGCGGATGGCAAAGGAGCCGATCACGCACATCACCATGACGGCGACCGACAGCAGGTGCGGCGGCACCAGCAGGATCTTGATGAAAAACCGGATGCCGAACAATTGTATGACCAGGATCACGATATAGGCGAGCACGATCGCCAGGTAGATGCCGTAGATCTCGGTCGGATTCTCCCGGAACAGCATCGGCCCCGGGAAGAGGCCGTGGATCAGCAGCCCGCTCAGGATGACGGCGGTGGCCGGATCGCCGGGGATGCCGAGGCTGAGCAGCGGAATGAAGGTGCCGCCGCTGACCGCGTTGTTGGCCGTTTCCGGGGCGATCACGCCCTCCTCCGCGCCCTTGCCGAACTTCTCCCTGTCCCTGGAGAAGCGGCGGGCATGGTCATAGGCGATGAAGGCGGCGATTGGCCCGCTGGCGCCCGGGATGGCGCCGATGACGGTGCCGATGAGCGAACTGCGCATCATCAGGCCGGCGGCCCGCCGCAGCAGACCCAGACCCGGCAACTCAATTCGCACGTCCTGCGGATCGGTCAGCTTCTGCACCCCGGCGCGGTAGATGGCGAAGGTGTTGATGATATGCGGAACTGCGAACAGGCCGATCATGGCCACCACCAGATTGACGCCCTGCTGGAAGGTGACCGTGCCGAACGTCATGCGCTGGTCGCCGGTGACCTCGTCGAGACCGACCGTCATCAGCATCAGGCCGAGCACGCCGGCAATGAGGCCCCGCACCAGCGATTTCTCCGCCAGACCGCAGATGGTCGACATGCCGAACACGACCAGCGCGAAGATTTCCGCCGGCCCGAACTTGATCGCCAGCCGCGAGACCAGATCGACCGACACCACCATGATGAACAGGCTGACCAGCCCGCCCACGGTCGAACTGATCACGGCGAGGCCCAGCGCGAGGCTGGCCTTGCCGGACTTGCACATGGGATAGCCGTCAAGCGCGGTCGCCGCCGCCGAGGGCGTGCCCGGCACACCAATGAGGATCGCCGACACCGAGCCGCCGGTCATGCCGCCGACATAGGTTGCCACCAGCAGGGCGATGGCCGGCATGGACGCGGCGCCGAACGTCAGCGGCAGCGCCAGCGACAACGCCATGGTGTAGGTCAGACCGGGGACAGCGCCGAAGACAAGGCCGATCACCGTTCCCAGCGCGATCGATCCGAGGACGGTCGGATCGAGGACCAGCGGTATCGCATTGACGAAGGCGTCCATAAAGCGACCGCTAGAAATAGATCGTGATGATCTGGCCCGGCGGCAGATAGGTGCCGAGCAGCTTGCCGAAAACCAGGTAACAGCCGAGCGACAGGCCGATGGCCATGCTGCCGATCAGCAGCAGCGACCTGACGCGCAGGACGAAATAGAGGATCACCGCCACGATGAAGGCGGTCGTCGGCATGAAGCCGAATGGTTCAAGCAGCATGCCGTAGGCAACGAAGCCGGCAATCGTGAGAATCACGGCAGTGATTTCGCCAGGCAGGGCCGGACCGGACTCCTCGTCCGCAGCCTCAGGCCGCGCCCGGAAACTCTGCGCCAGCAGCAGCAGCGACAGCGCCGCCAGCACGATGCCGAAGAACAGGGGAAAACCGCGCGGCCCCACTTCGGTGCCCTGGTTTGGCGGAATCGTCTGGTAGACGAGAACGATCCAAACCAGGGCTACCGCAAGCAGGGCGCTTCCGGCGATCCGGTCACGCAGGGTCGCGGACATCGCGCGTCAGGACTCTTGCCGGAACGCGAGAGCGGTCAGCTCTTCGAGCCCTTTTTGATGCCGATGTCGGTCATGATCTTGTCGAGCTTCTTGTCGTCCTCTTCGATCAGCTTGCCGAAGGCCTGGTGGTCGAGGAACTTGATGTCGGCGCCCAGCGTCTTGAGCGTCGATTTGAAGTTATCCGACTCCGTCGCCTTTTTGGCGGCGTCCTGCAGTTTCATGACCACGGCCGCCGGGGTGCCCGCCGGCGCCGCGAGGCCACGCCACATCGAGAGCGTCACGTCGACGCCCTGCTCCTTGGCGGTCGGCACGTCCGGGAACGCGCTGACGCGCTCGGCCGCGGTCATCGCAATCAGTCGCACCTCGCCCGCCTTGACGTAGGAGACGAACTGGCCCGGGAACTGGACGCCCGCGTCAAGCCGGCCGGCCACCAGTTCGGACGGCACCTTGCCCTGGCCGCCGACCGGCACGTAGATGACCTTGTCGGCGATGCCGAGCGCGTCAAACAGCGCCGCAGCCGTGACGTGGGTGAATGAGCCCTTGGCGGCAGTGCCGATCTTGAGCTTGCTTTCGGACTTCTTCGCCGCTTCGGCGATGTCCTTCAGCGTCTTGTAGGGGCTGTCGGACTTCACCGCGACCACCAGCGATTCCACACTGATGCGGGCGATCGGCGCGAAGTCCTTGTAGGTCAGATCCATGTTGCCGCGCAGATGCGACGACGAGATCGAGTTCGAGTTCCACACAATGCTGTAGCCGTCCGCTGACTGGGCGCCGACATGCTTGTAGCCGACGGCACCGCCGGCACCCGGCCGGAACACCGGCACGACCGGCTTGCCCAGCGACTTCGACATTTCGTCGGCCAGCACCTGGGCAATGGTCTTGGCAGTCGATCCGAACAGCACGGTCATCTCGACCGGCTTTTCGGGGAACTCGGCGCGGGCGGCGCTGAGCGGCGCCAGCACCAGTGCCGCGGCGGTCCCTGCCCCCGCGACAAGGCTTAAGAACTTCCTCTGCGTGGTCATTACTTGTCCTCCCTCCTTGTTATTGACTTGTCTCGTTGATGTATCCGTCTTACTCCGCCGCCTCACGATGGACGGCGCGCGTGCGTTCCTCGCTGTGCTCCGGCAACGCCGCCTGGGCGGCATTGGAGAGCACCCAAGCGTCACGGATCACCCGCTTGGCGTTGGCGAGAATGATGTCCGACGTTTCGCCGGCAAGAACCGGGCGAACTTCGGCACTGACGATGGGACGCCTGGCCTGGTTGAAGAAGCCGTTGTCGTCCAGGATGTCGAAGAACTCGGTCACTTCCTCGGTGTCGATCTCGCCGCCCGCCACCCCGAAGCGCGGCTGGATGTCGCCATAGGCCGGATGCTTGCGATCGCGGAAGGCACAGTTGCCGAGATGCGCCGAATGCAGCCAGTCCCTGATCAGCGGGATCGCGTCTTCCGCCTTCTCGTCCAGCAGCGGAAAATGGGAAAGGTCCGCGAGCAGGCCGAAATTCGGGTTGTGCGGCGCGATGGCGTTGGCGATGTCGACCGCGTCGGAGAAATGACCGATCAGGTTCATCTTGTCGATGTCGCGGTCGAAGATCTTGAGCGTGAAGTTCATCGTCCCTTCTTCCTTGCCGTACTCGAGGATCTGGTGAAGGGAATCGACCAGAAGCTTCTTGGCCTCCTCGCGTTTGGCGTCGCCCGGGTCCTTGCCGGCAATGATGCGCACCACCTCGGCGCCGAGATCATAGGCCTCATCGATGCAGTTCTTCACCGCATTGATGGCCCTGTTGCGCTCGTTGACGTCAAAGGCGTTCAGATTGAGCTTGTTGCCGAGAATGCGCGGCTGCGTGGCGTAGGCGACCGACAGATGCGCCTGGTCGAGCAGCATGCGGCAGGTGTTGCGCTCGCGGTAGTCCTTCATCCAGCCGACTTCGACCGCCGTCCAGAAATCATCGGCGCAGATTTTTTCGAGCGTCGCGGCGAGCGGACCCTCGCCCGTTTCCAGACCGGGGAAGGCCTTGAAGTGCACGACACCCACCCGCATCTTCTGGTACATGCTGATCGTCATTGGTATTTCTCCTTGACCGTCCTGATCGCCAAACTGGTTTTCTGTCGTCCGCGTTTTCAATTCCGCATGTTGCCACGTCTCACGTCGCCAGCGCGCCGCCGATCACGCCGGTTGCTACAGCGCGCCCGAACAACTCATCGTCGTGCGTCACCAGCAGCGCGACATCGGGCTCGTTGCGCATGATGTCATTGAGCCAGCGCAACTGGCCCATCACCGCCGGCACGTCTTCCTTCACCCAGGGCGCGGCCTTGCCCCTGATCTGGCGGATGTTCTCCAGCACCCAGCCGACATCGACGCTGTGCAGGATCTCGCGACCCGATTGCAGCGCGATGTAGACCATCTGGTGGTCGGCGGAATGACCGTGCGCCTTGATCAGCACCATGCCGGGCGCGACAGCATGGTATTGCCGGTAGCCGACGATATTGAGCAAGTCCACCTGCGCCGCGGTCATGGCAAGATGCGGCTTGTGCGGCCTGGTCAGCAGCAGGTCGGCAGTCTCCTCGCTGACGACCGTCTTGGCGGCAAGCGTGTCGTAATTGGCGGCGCGTATTAAACCGCCGGCGTGGTCGGCATGGAAATGGGTGAGCACGATCATGCGTGCGGCGTCGAGGGCACGCTGCAGCCTGGCAAATTCTGCCGGAAAATAGGGCTCGCGCTTGTCCGGCGTCGAAAAGGAATCGTGGGTTTCCTGATCCAGTCCGGCGTCGATCATGACCGTGCCGTCGGGGTAGACCACCTGGAACGCGGTGCGCGGCATGGTGACCGGCCTGTCGCCGCCACCTTCGATGACGAAACGCTCCGGCCGGATCGAGGCGGCGACGCGGATGCCGTTGACGGCAACCGGCCTGTTGCCGGGCAGCAGGTCGGCAAGGCGACGGATGTCGGCAAGGTCGGCCGCGAACGGCACCTCCCGCAGTTCCGTCGTCTCCGCAACGCTCGCCAAATTCATCCTGTTTTCTCGCTCACTCGGCCGCCTGCGCGGCCACCTGGCTTTCTTCCTGTTCCTTGGCGCGGATGGCCATCAACACCTTTTCCGGCGTCGCCGGCAGCTCGGTGATGCGCACGCCGACCGCGTCGTAGATCGCGTTCATGATCGCCGGAATGGTCGGCACCATGGCCGGCTCGCCGATGCCCTTGACGCCGAGCGGGCCGATTGGATCCGGATCCTCGACAATGAAGGAGTTCACCCGCGGCACGTCGAGGGACGTCGGCAATATGTACTTGGCGAAGCCGTGCGTCGTGGTGTGGCCGTCCTTGAGCTGGTAGTCCTCCATCAGCCCCTGGCCAAGTGCCTGGACGATGCCGCCCTCGATCTGGCCTTCCACGCCCTTCGGATTGACGGCGCGGCCCACGTCATGCGCGGCCCAGATGCCGAGCACCTGCACTTCGCCGGTCACCGTGTCGACCTCGACCTCCGCCACCTGCGTACCGAACACATAGGCCTGCCACGGCCGGCCGGCGCCGTCCTCCGGCGCAAGCCCGGTGGTGTCGGTGCCGAAGCTGGCGGACCCCACCGGCACGACGCCGCGCTGCTTGCAGCACTCGACCGCCTTGCCCATGGAAATGCGGTGATTGGTGTTCTCGGCCCAGACCTCGCCGTTGGCGGTGCGGACCGTCTCGGGCTCGACGTCCCAGATATCCGACATCACGTCGACCAGCTTGCCGCGTGCCTCGCGCGAGGCGAGCGCGACCACGTTGCCGATCATGTAGGTCTGCCGCGTCGCGCCGGCATGCGCAGCCTCCGGCGCGCGGGCGGTGTCGTTGTCGCCGATCACCACGTCCTCGGGCTTCAGGCCCATCTCGTGCGCGGCGATCTGCGCCAGCACGGTGAGGATGCCTTCGCCGATTTCGGTGACGCCGGTGACGATCTTGGCCGAGCCGCCGTCGTCGATCTCCGCCCAGGCGGCGGCGCGATCGACCGTCGCGGTGCGG
>CAZUDR010000080.1:0-10282 GCA_964618715.1 uncultured Undibacter sp.
TCTCCCCTTGTGGGAGAGGGCAGCACGGCGCTTCAACGGAATGAACGGGTGAGGGGTGAGGCCCTTATCCCTCACCCAGGGTTCCTCGTTGAAACCCGGAGGCGCCCTTCTCCCCCAAGGGGAGAGGGCACGAGAGGCGCACACCGCGTATGGTGCCCCGATGTGACGCTCCGGACGAACTGACGCTATAGTCCGGCGAATCCCGCCGCCGGTCTTCATGCAACGCAGTTCGCCCGTCCGATGCGCCTGACCAACCGCCCGCTGGTGGCCGCCATGTGCCTCGGCCAGGTCGGCAACCTGCTGCCGCACGTCGCCGTGCCCGCCGTGATGCCGCAGCACCTGATGCCGCTGTGGGACCTGAGCGGCGCGCAGGCCGGCATGATGGCGAGCGCGTTTGCCTTCGGCTACATGCTGGCGGTGCCGGTGCTGACCACGCTGACCGACCGCGTCGATGCGCGCGGCATCCTGCTGGTCGGCTCCATGGTGACCGCGCTGGCGACGATGGCGTTCGGCTGGCTGGCGAACGGATTGTGGTCGGCGACCGCGATCTGGGGGCTCGCCGGCATAGGATTTGCCGGCGCCTACATGCCGGGCCTCAAGGCGCTGACCGACCGGCTGCCGCCGGGTGATATCTCGCGCAGCGTGACGCTCTACACATCGAGCTTCTCGTTCGGCGTCGGCATTTCGTTTCTGGTGTCGCAGGTGGTGGCGGACCAGTTCGGCTGGCGCACCGCGTTTCTGGTGACCGGCCTCGGGCCCCTGATCATGGTCGTCGCCTGCCTGCTGATGGAGCCGGTGACGCCGAAGCCATCGGCCCGGCGGCTGCTCGACTTCGGGCCGGTGCTGAGGAACCGTCCGGCCATGGGCTACGTGCTCGGCTACGGCGCGCACTGCTTCGAACTCTACGGCATCCGTACCTGGGTGGTGGCGTTCTGGGCTTTTGTCGCGATGCGCAATCCGGACGCACTGCCGTTCGGGCCGGTGACGGTGAGCGTCGCCTTTGCGATCCTCGCCATGCCGGCCAGCATCATGGGCAACGAGGCGGCGCTGCGCTTCGGCCGCCATCCCGCGCTCAACGTACTGATGACCGCTTCGGCTGTCGTCGCGGTGGCGATCGGCTTCTCGGTGACCGCCTCGCCACTCTGGCTGCTCGTGCTGCTGCTGCTCTACGGGCTGACGGTGCCAGCCGATTCCGGCGCGCTCACCTCCGGCATGGCGATGAGCGCCGAGCCGTCCCTTCGTGGCGCCACCATGGCGATGCATTCGACGGTCGGCTTCGGCCTGTCGGCGCTGGGCGCGTGGGGCGCCGGCGTCACGCTCGATCTCGCCGGCGGCCCGGAGAGCGCGTCCGGCTGGCACGCGCTGTTCATCTTCCTCGGAGTCTCGATCCTGTTCGGCCCGCTGGCGCTGTGGTGGTCGCGGCGGTGACCGCGGTCCGTCAGCGTCATCAGCGCCATCAGCACGCGAGTCACAACCAGCGATAGCCGCGTCTGGCTGTTGTAACCGCAAAGCCGCATGCTGCAGCCGGGTTTTTGACTTACCTCAAACGGGGCCGCGAACGTTCCGTTGAAACTCTACGTGCAGAACCGGCTCAAGCGGGACAAGCGTCGTGAGCGGCTCAGGAAGCAAGGTGAGAAGCCGTGGCTATCGGCGACCCGACCCAGGCGCGAGCTTGTTGGGCCGTTGCGCAAGTCTTTCTGCATTCGACAGCCAGTGTCGCAAGGCGTTGTCGCTGTTCATTGCAATCGCCGCGTCCTTCGGCCTTTCCGCGACCCTGCTGCAAGCACAGGACAACACGAGGGGGCTTGTCAGGCCGGGCGACGCCATCGTCACCGGATTTTCCGGCGTGCTCGACCGTTCCGGCGCGGCGGCCAGGAGTCCGGGTCCAGCAACACTGTTTATCGATCCTGACGGCGCATCCGCTCGCGGCTTCGATGTGAGCAAGCGCAGCGGCGGCGGCGGGGCGGCTGGCCAGATGCTGGCGCCGGAATTTCTGACCGTCACGGCGCGTCAGGTCGGTCAGGTCTTCGGCATCGCGCTGGATGATGCGACAGACCCGTCGACCGGGCTTCCCGCGCCAAACATCTATGTGGCGGCGACGTCCGCCTATGGCCTCGCGCTCGTTCGCCCGGGTCAGGGCGGCAAGCCACAACGGCTGTTTGCCGGCGCCGCCGATGCCCGCTGGATGGACGGACAGTTTGGCGAGGGCGGCGGCCCCGGCAGCATCTGGAAGATCGATGGACTGACCGGGGAAGTGTCGCTGTTTGCAAACGTGACGCACAACGGCCAGCCGAACAGCGCGCCCGGTCTCGGCAACATCGCCTACGATCCGCAAACGCAGCAGCTCTATGTGTCCGACCGCGCCACCGGCCTTGTCCACCGCTTCAGCCTCGATGGCACCGAGCTCGGCACATTCGATCACGGTGTAACCGCGCGCACGGCGGCTGGCCTCGGACCGGTTCGCTTGCAGGACAATGGCGCCCGCATCGCCTCGCGCGATTTCAGGACGGCCGATCCGTCGACCTGGGGCTTCGCCGATCCCCGTCGGCGCGTCTGGGGACTCGCCGTCCGGCAGCAACGCCTTTACTACGCGGTCGCCGAAGGGGCGGAGGTGTGGTCTGTCCGTCTCAACGATGACGGCAGCTTCGATACCGAGTCGGCCCGCTTTGAGATCAAGCTTCCGGACCACGCCCAGCTTCTCGAGATCGCCGACATCGCCTTCACCCGGGATGGCGAGATGATCCTCGCGCAGCGACCTCCCACGACCGGCGCCCCCGACTTCGGCGTGCTCGTCAAGGTGCGCCCTTCACGGCTTCTACGCTACAGCGCGGAGACGCCTGACGATCAAAGGACCAAGGCTCGCTGGCAGCCGATACCGGCCGAATACACAGTCGGCATGACGACCCCGTTCCGCAGCGCGATGGGCGGCGTTGCGCCGGGTTTCGGCTACGATGCATCCGGCAATCTGGACCTCAACAGTTGCGCGGCGACGGTCTGGGCGACCGGCGACGACCTGCGCGAGAGTCCGTTCGCAACATCCGGCGCCGGCGGGCCTGAGCAGGGGATGGCTGCCGGCATTCAGGGTCTTTCCGTTGACTCGCTTCGGCAAGACGGCACGCCGCCGGCCGATGCCTTCGTCGTCGATTTCGACGGACAATTTCCTGCGACGAAAGAGAGCGGCCACGTTGGCGATGTCGCGATTGCCGGCCCCTGCCAACCCGATGTCGCGATTGCACCTGCCGTTACGGCACCGGGCATGCCAGGTGCCGCAGCGCCGGGCGTGCCGGCAACGGGACAGCCACAGCAGCCCGATCTTTCCATCACCAAACAACTGGTCGGCCCGTGCGCGCAGGGACAGGACTGCAGGTTCGAGATCGTCGTGACCAATCTCGGCAGCGGCGACTATCAGGGGCCGCTTGTTCTGTCCGACACCTTGTCCATTGCAGGGATAACCCTGGTCGGCGCTGCTCCGGCACCCTGGACCTGCGGGCAGGCAGTCGACCGGATCGGTTGCAACCATCCGACGCTGCTGCTGCGACCCGGACATTCAACGATTTTGCCGCTGACGCTCAACTACGCGGCAAACGCCACCGGCTGGCGGAACTGCGCCGCCATCACCTGGCTGGGGTCAGGCACCGCCGATGCGCAAAGCCTGCGCGCCGTGCAAATCGAACTGGCCGGCCTCGGTTACTATGGCGGCCCCATCAACGGCGTTGCCGACAATGACACGCAGAATGCCATCCGCGCCTTGCAGAAGGATCTTGGACTGCCCCAGACCGGCGAAGTTTCGCCGGAGCTTCTGGAGTGGATGTTCGGCGCCGGCGCAAACATGGCTGCCGATGGCAATGCCGGCAATGACCGCAACTGTGTTGACATTCCGCCGCAACAGCCTGCTGCCGGCCAACCGGCGGGGGCCGGGGAAGTGGCAGGCCCGGCGGAAGCGCCGGCGGCACCACCCGGCCAGCCGACCGGCGGCGGCGAAGTCATAGGGCCAACGGCCGCCCCGACAGTGCCCCCCGGTCAACCGACCGGCGGCGGTGAGGTCATAGGGCCAACCGCGGCGCCCCCCGGTGGCGGTGCAGTGATTGGGCCAACGGCCGGGCCGGCGTTCGATTTGACCATCGAGAAGGCTTCGCCCCATGGCGCGCCGGGCGCAGCCGCCGGTGCGGGCATGGTGTACGCATGCGAAGCGCAGAAGCCGTGTCCCTTTGCCGTCACCATCACCAATGTCGGAATCGAGAAATACGAAGGGCCACTCAGTTTCCTTGACACGTCGAAGGGCGGATGGAGCTACGGGGGCGCAAGCGCGGGCTGGTCCTGCGCGCCGGCCGCGAGCGGCTTCACCTGTACGGGCAATGTCTCGCTCGCGCCAGGTGCCTCGACCTCGGTCAACATCACACTCGATCCGATGCCAGGCGTTCCGCTCGATCCCGTGCAGGGCGAGAACTGCGCGCAGCTGGTGTGGCAGGGCGGCAAGGGCGACATCAACGCGGGCAACGATGGCCCCTCCTGCATGCCGGTGAGCCTTGCAGCAAGCGTGCCGAGCATTCCCGGCGCCGAGGTCGGCGTCGAGGTGGAAGGACCTGACCTCAGTGTCCGGAAGGAAGCGGTTACGCCGGCATGCGCCCCGGGAGAGGAATGCTGGTTCAACATCTTCATCAGCGGCACGCAAGGTTTCCCGTTCACCGGGAGGTTCAAGGTCACCGACACGTGTTGCGTGCCCGTTCCCAAAGCGGCCGGCACCCCGGCTTCGGGCTGGCCATTTGCCGGCGGCGGGAACCTCGGCCTCTGGAGCTGCGATAAAGACAAGGGATCCGTCTGTACCTACGACGTCTCGAAATACCCCGGACTGCCGCCCGGCGGATTTACGTCGAAGGACACGCTGGGAACCGACATTCGCTTCACGGTGCCCGCAGACGCGAAGTTAGGACCGTATGCAAACTGCGTCACCGTAACCTTCGACCAGTCACCCGGTGGCGGCATCAAGGAGGCGAAGACAGTCTGTGCACCGGTGCAGGTCGCCTACCGGCCAAAGCTCACGATTGCCAAAAATTTCGACAAGAACGATTGCGCATCAGGCAAGGCGTGCGATTTCAGTGTCACGATCAAGAACGAAGGCAAGGGGGCATACACCGGATTCCTCTCCATTTGGGACAGCAGCACGCCCGAAAACCTGATCGTCGACAGCGTCAGCGGGGAGAACTGGAATTGCACGACCAAATTCTCGACACTGGTCGGGTTGTTCATCTGCCGCAAAAGCAAGCTTGAAGCCGGCGAAGCCGCAACGATCAAGGTAAAGGCGAGACTGCCTTCCACAGTTACAGAATCCCAGTTCGAGAATTGTGCGCAGGTCGAACTGCACGGGCCAAGACCGGGTGACCTTGACTCTGCGGACAAGGCCCATCTTGTGAGGGATTTTCTGGAGCACAACGGATATCAGGTTTCCGGAGGGGATGTTCTCACCGCGGCCGAGAAGAATGCGCTCGCCGACTACAAGACGAAAAATCCAAAATTCAAGGACGCAAAGGGCAACATCGACGTCTCCGACGAGATAACCGACGACTTCTTGAAGTCCCTTCTGCCGGACGTTGCCGATGCCTCTGGCAAGGACGTGCTCAGGGCATGCGACAAAGTGAACGTTGCCCGACCTGGCCTGATCATCAGCAAAAAATTCGTCCGGCCTGCGGAGGAGTTTCCCAACAAGTCAGCCCAGGCCACGTGGTGCGCGGTCGACCACAGCGCTTGTCAATTTGTCATCACGGTGCAGGGCGCCAGCGATGCGCCCTATACCGACCCGATTGTCATCGAGGACTCAACATCACCGGGCGGGTGGTGGCAGCTGGAAGGCTATTGGCCGACCGCCGCCGTCGGCGGGGGATGGTCGTGTACGGGTACAACGAAGTTCAGATGCACACATCCGCCGGCGAACCTGACCAGGAACAGCAAGCCGCTCGAGCTCACGCTCGCAATGAAACCGACCACGGCCTACTATCAAGCTGCATACGATCCCGGCAATCCGCACACATGGATCCATAACTGCGCCAGAATCCAGTACCAGAGCGCGGCCCAGTATCAGTTGCAGAAAAGGGAGGAATACGAGAGCTGCTACAAGTTGCGGCTGGTCGGCAGCGATCGAGCGTTGTTTGGCTATGACGCGACGGGCACCGGCAGCTGCCTGCCGCCGAAGTGCTCGTATTACGAATTTACAGCAACGCTCGGAACTCGTCCTCCGGGACCACCGGTCCTCGGCGCGGCGCCGGCGCCCGGTTACGACCCGACAGGCACCGGCAACTGCCTTCCGCCCAACTGCGGCGCCGGTGCGACGACCGCTGGCGGGGGCGGATATCAGGGGCCCCTGAGCATGACCATCAAGCCGCCGCCCGGCTCATCGTTCCAGCAAGCGCGCGTCACCAAATCGCCCGCCTCCTGCCCCGCCTCGGGCTGGTCCTGCACCAGGTCGGGCGCCGAATTCGGTGGAGTCCTGACCTGTCGCATCTCAAATTGCACGCTGGCTCCTGGCGATCAGGTAACGGTGCGGGTTGATGGCAACGTCGCCGCGGACCTGAAGGAGCCATTGCCCGTGGAGCAGACCCGAGAGGTCTGCGGCGAACTGGCGTTTCAGCCGACGAGCCCGCCGGGAAGCATCGAGCAAAAGGTCGGCCTTGAGACAAAGAAGGCCTGCGTGACAACGCGGATCCTGGCGAGACCGCCCCCCAAGGGCGACCTGCAGATATCGAGCGTTCCACAGGGCCGATGCAGGATCGGCACATCGTGTGCCGTTACAAATACGATCACCAATGCCGGCGGCAACCGGTTCGTCACGCCACCCGACACGCAGATCCAGGGACAGGTCGATCCGCCGGTATCGATCCGCGGCCTGCGCGCCGAGGCGGCAGGTTGGCTGTGTCGGTCGACCGGCGGCGGGCGCTATGCATGCGCCCGCACTTCGTTGCCCTTCGACGAGGCTGCGTCCGAACAAATCAACTTCGAGCTCGCCATTCCGCGCAATTTCACCGGCGACAAGATCACGCATTCGGTACGCATCGTCTGGCCCGTGGCGGCCGATTCCAATCCCGCAAACGACACCGCCGCGTTCACGATTCCGGTGCGCGCGCCGCCCTCGCCGCCGCCGCCCGTTGTTGCGCCGAAACCCGCGCCGCCTCCGGCCACGCCGCGGGAAGTCGTCACCCCGCCAAAGCCGCCCGAAATCAAATGCATCGGCGGTTCGGTCCTGCGCGCAAACCAGACCTGCGTTTGCCCGAACAGGAAGGTTCCGGTTCGGATCGGCCCGAACGCGTACCGCTGTGAGTGCCCGCGCGGGAGCGTCGAGGTGCGCGGGCTATGCATCACCTGTCCGAGCGGAACGCGCTGGGACGGCCGCCGCTGCACGGACATCACGCCCAAGGCGGCTCCGAAGCCGCCCGAGATTTCGTGCCGGGGCGGCACCGTGGTCAGGGGGATCTGCATTTGTCCGCGGGGAACAATCCGCAAGCAGCGGGGTGCGCGCTCGTTCCGCTGCGAGCCGCTCAAACTGGAAACGATCCCGGGCGGGACGCTCCAGCAGGCTCCGAGGCCACCCAGGGTCTCGTGCCGGGGCGGTTCGGTGGTGAGGGGCATCTGCATCTGCCCGCGCGGGACAATCCGCAGGCGGCGGGGTGCCAACTCGTATCGGTGCGAGCCGCTCAGGCTGCAAACTGTGCCGGGCGTGATCAAATGCCCGCCCAAAACCAAGCTCGTCAACGGCCGGTGCGTGCGCGTCGTCCAGTGAGGCCGATACGATGACCGCCCTTCGAGCATTCCGGACAATCGGTCATGCCGTCTTCTGTGCGGGACTTTTGTTACCCGTGCTGGCCGGCACGCCGCTTCGCGCTGAATCGCCAGCTGCACGCGAGGTCGGCTGCTATCCCGATAACCCCCGGGCGGATCCGGCTGGCACAAAGGGCCGCGATCTCGACGGCGCTGCGTTCAACAACCCGGCAATGACCGTAACGCAATGCCAGCGCTTGTGCACCGACCAGGGCTTCACGTATGCCGGCCTGCAGGACGGGTCCTGGTGTTTCTGTGGAAACAGTTATGGCCGATACAAGACGGGCACTGCAACATGCACAACGAAATGCGCAGGAGACGAGAAACAGACCTGCGGGGGGAAATGGGCCAACAGCATATGGGAACTGGTCGAAGGCCGCGCCGATGCGCCGGTTCAGGAACCGGTCGAACGCACTGCGTTGACCGGCCCGCAACTGGCGGCCGATCTGCAAAGGGCGTTGAAGAACCTTGGCTGCTACACCCTGAGAGTTGATGGAGACTGGGGGCGCGGCTCGCGGGCGGCAGTTCGACGGTTTAATTCAGTCTCCGGAATGAGCTTGCCCGCGGATTCGCCGACTCAAAAATCTCTGGAGGCCGTTTCAGGTTGGGAAGGTGGCAACTGTGAAGCAGTGACCAAGCGCACGGAACCAGGGGTCAGCGGGAAAAGACGTCGTTCCAGATCGACAAGGAAGAAATCCAGTTCATCGGGGAGGATACGCCTGCCCGGCAGTGGCTCCATCCGCATCATCATTGGGCCAGGCGGGATCGGCATCGGATACTAGTTCTGTTGTTGCCAGCCTGCGCGTTTGACGGCAATCTGTCGAACAAGAACCGAATAAATCAGTCAAACGGGAGGACTACCATGCGAACGCGCGTCACGGTTCTGCTCGCCACGCTGCTGTCTGTCATGACGACGGCGGCCCTTGCGGAGACGCTGAAGGTCGCCATTCCGCAGAAGGGATTCTGGGACAGCGAGTTCGTCGAATTCGCCGAGAAGAAGGGCTGGTTCAAGGAGGCGGGACTCGAGGTCGAGATCTTCTGGACCCATGGCGGATCGGAAACGCTGCAGGCTGCGATCTCCGGATCGGCCGACATCGCCATGTCGAACGGAATCCTGGGCGTCGTCGGCGCCTATTTCAAGGGCGCGCCCATCCGCATCATCGGCGCCGAGATGACCGGCGTGCACGAAGTCTACTGGTATGTGAAGGCCGACAGCCCGATCAAGTCGGTCAAGGATTTCGAGGGCAAGACCGTCGCCTTCTCGCGGCCGGGTTCGTCCACCAACCTCATGCTGCTGAACCTGCTGTCCGAGAACGACGTGAAGGGGGCGAAGCCGACCCCCACCGGCGGCCTGCCGGCGACGCACACACAGGTCATGTCCGGCCAGATCGACGTCGGCTGGGCGGTGCCGCCGTTCGGCGTGAAGGAAATGACCGAGAACAAGATCCGCGTCGTGGTGAAGGCCGACGACATCAAGGGCATGCAGGGCCAGACCATCCGCGTGAACGTCGCCAACCTCGAATCGCTCAAGACCAAGCGCGAGGCGATCACCAAGTTCATGAAGATCGTCGCCAAGTCGATCGACTGGGCCTATTCCGGCGACCCGGAGGTCTACAAGATGTACGGCGAGATCGCGAAGGTGTCGCCTGAGGTGGCCAAGCGCTCGGTGGAGGACTTCTATCCGAAATCGGCGCTGCAGCTCGGCGAAATCCATGGCCTGCAGAAGACGCTCGACGAGGCGCTGGAATACAAGCGCATCACCGAGAAGAAGACCGAGAAGGACGCTGCCGGCATGATCGACATCGTCTACAAGCCGGGCATGTAGGAGCCGCTTGCGCATTCGGCCTCGAATGCATCAACGGTGAGCTGACGCACTCCGGCGGGCCGCGGCGACCAGGTGTATTGCCGCGCCCGTCGGGGCGTTTGATCGGGAGACGGGTTTTGGACGCAACCGCTGCCGCCACGGCCTCGGCGACGAAAAGCGGCACGGAACGGTCCGCTGCCGCTCCCGATCCCATCCTTTCCGTCGACAGACTGGTCAAGCGTTTCGACACACGCGAGGGACTGGTGACCGCCGTCGACGGACTGTCGCTGACGGTGGCGAAGGGCGAGTTCGTCGGCGTGATCGGCCCGTCGGGCTGCGGCAAGTCGACCCTGTTCAACGTGATCGGTGGTCTGATCGAGGCCGACGAAGGCACGGTCACGGTCGCCGGACAGCCGGTCAACGGACCGCACCCCGCGATCGGCATGCTGTTCCAGGACGAGTCGACCTTTCCCTGGCGCACGGTAATCGACAACGTCGCCTTCCCGCTCGAGATCGCCCACGTACCCAAGGCGGAACGTCACGACCGGGCGCGGCATTTCGTCAGGCTGGTGGGGCTCGACGGCTTCGAGAAGCGCTATCCGGCCGAACTCTCCGGCGGCATGCGGCAACGCGTCTCGATGGCGCGCACGCTGGCGGCGCAGCCGGAGATCA
>CAZUDR010000081.1:0-10261 GCA_964618715.1 uncultured Undibacter sp.
ATCCATGGCCGGTAATGGCCGAGCGCCGGATCGGCCATCGCGGCTTCGAGCGCGGCATCGTCGACGCGGTTGAGCTCGAGGGTAAAGAACAACAGATGGATGGACGCGGCGGTGAGCCGTTCCTGCACGTCGCCGTAAAACTTGGCACGCGCGGTATCATCGGTGTTTCCGGCGTAGACCAGCTGCGCATAGGAAATGAGACGACCGAGCCGGTCCTCGATCTTTTCATACGCCCTGACCGCCGCGGCGAGCGCCTGCCCTGCTCCCGGACCTGCCGCCATGTCAGCCAGGCGCCCCTTGTAGGCCTCCTCGAACGCGGCGCATTCGGCGTCTGCGCTATCCAGGTCGTGCCTGACCTCGGGGCTGTCGATCCCGGGATAAAGGTCTCGCAGATTCCATTCCGGCAAATCGCCGAATCTGGTCGCAGCCCGGGCAGCGGATTTCGGTTTCTTGCGGGTCGCAGTTTTGGCCATGGCGGGGGATGCAAATGTGGAGAGCGGGAGGAGACGGTTAAAGGATCATTTATGACGGCCAACACGGCGATGCGATGGCCGGGCGCAAATTTTCCACCGGGCGCGCCGATGCGCAACGTCCGTGCCCCCGGTGCCGGCGGGACCGTTTTAAGCGGTCATTAAGCAGGAACGGCGACATTGCACCAAATCGGTACACCCGCCGCTCCGGAGTCTGCATGTCCGAAACCGTCCTTATCGTCGACGACGATCCCGTCCAGCGCCGCCTGCTCGAGGCCATGGTTCAACGCTTCGGCTACCAGGCGGCGATCGCCGGGGGCGGCGACGACGCGGTGAGAATGCTCGCCGGACCGGACCCGGTGCACGTCGATTGCGTGGTGCTCGACCTCGTCATGCCCGACCTCGACGGGTTCGGCGTGCTTTCCCGTATGCGCGAGGCCGGTCTCGGGACACCGGTCATCGTGCAGACCGCGCATGGCGGCATCGACAACGTGGTGTCCGCCATGCGGGCCGGCGCAACCGACTTCGTGGTCAAGCCGGCGAGCGCCGAGCGTCTGCAGGTCAGCCTGCACAATGCGCTCGCCACACGCGCGCTGGCCGGCGAGCTGCAGCGGCTCAAACGCAGCCGCGAGGGCACGCTCACAATCAAGGACGTGATCACGCGCGCCCCGGCGATGACGCCGGTCCTGCGCGCCGCCGAAAAGGCGGCGGGGTCAGCCATCCCCGTGCTGATCGAAGGCGAATCCGGCACAGGCAAGGAGCTGATCGCGCGCGCCATTCACGGCTCGAGCACGCGCCGGACCAGGCCCTTTGTCGCGGTCAATTGCGGCGCCCTGCCGGAGAATCTGGTCGAGTCGATTCTGTTCGGCCACGAGAAGGGGGCATTCACGGGCGCCACAGAGAAGCACACCGGAAAATTCGTCGAGGCCGACGGCGGCACGCTGTTTCTCGACGAGGTCGGGGAACTGCCGCCGCCGGCGCAGGTGAAACTGCTGCGCGCCCTGCAGGAGGGCGAAGTGGAACCGGTGGGCGGACGCAAGGCGGCCAGGGTCGACGTCCGCATCATCTCCGCCACCAACCGGAACCTGATCGCCGATGTCAAAGCCGGCCGCTTCCGCGAGGACCTGTTCTATCGCCTTCACGTCTTTCCGGTGTCGGTGCCGCCGCTGCGGCAACGGTCCGAGGACATCGTCGTGCTGGCGCGCCACTTCCTCACCCGCATCGCCGCCGAGGAAGGCAAGCGCGTGCGCGCGCTGAGCGCGGACGCGCTGGCACTGCTCGCCGGCCATCGCTGGCCGGGCAATGTGCGCCAGCTCGAGAACACGATCTTCCGGGCGGTGGTGCTGGCCGACGGCGAAGAGATCGGCGTCAGCGAATTCCCCCAGGTGACGACGCAAATCGACGGAGACGCATCAGTCGAGGATACGCCGGTGATCGAGCTGTCTCCCGCGACGGCCGCGTCACTGCCTGATGCCTGCGACGCCGCACCATTAACCATGCCGGCCGACTGTCTGCAGCTGGTCGATGCGGGCGGCGACGTGCGCCCGCTCGAGGTGATTGAAAGCGAGGTCATCCGCTTCGCCATCGCGCATTATCGCGGGCAGATGTCGGAAGTGGCACGGCGGCTGAAGATCGGGCGCTCGACACTTTACCGCAAGCTGGAAAGTCTCGACGGCGCGAAAGATGACGAAGCCGGAATACGCGCGCCCGCCGCGGTCGACTGACGACGGTTCCGCGTCTTAACCATGTCCCGCCGCGTTAGCCCTGATAGAAGGTAAACGCGCGCGCGCGGCGGAATCGGGTCGTCCCGGTTTCCTTTCCTCCCCATAATACAGACGCGGCCCTTCGCCTGACGGTGAAAGGGCAACCGGCCGGGCACGCGGCGCCGGCCGATCTGTTGCGTGAGTGGAGTACGAAGCGATGCGAACCCGACGAATCTTCCGCCTGCTTGCAGGCACGGCGCTGGCGGTGACCGTAGTCGCGCCGGGCCCGGGCATCGCCGCACCGGAGCGCATCGAATCCGCGCCGCCGCCGCCGCCGCTGATCAATGGCCAGCGCATCATCATCCGCCGCGACGCCGCACCGCCGGTGCGCCGCTACGAGCGTCGCCGTGCGGCGCCGCGCGCGAGTGCGCCGCCCCGGTCGGCAGTGCCAACGCCCCTGCCACCGCAACCGCCGCAGCAACGGGCCGTCATCAACACGGACGACGAACAGCTGCCGCCGCATCCGCCGCGCCGGCGCACGGTCATCGACAGCGACGAAGGGCAACTGCCGCCGCCGCCGAACGATCGTGCCACCATCCAGCGCGACGCGGCGCCGGTGCCTCCGCCCGCCGTGGCGACGATACCGGCCGCCGCGGAGACGAGGCCGGACGCCGTTGCGACGCGACCGCGCGCCGTGGAGACGAAGCCGGACACCGTTGCGACACGACCGGCTGCCGTGGCGACGACGCCGGCTGTTACCGTGCCGGTGGACGGCGCGGAAAATACCCCGGACGCAACCGGATTCAATCTTCAGGCCATGTTCGACCGGCTGATGGGCGCGAGTGATGCGCAAATCGGTGAAAAGCTGCGCACCATCGTCACGTCCAGGCGCTTCCACAACCACGTCGGGCGGGCCGAGGACCGCAAGGAGATCGAGAGCTTCTACGCCGCGCGCGAGTTCACCCCGCTCTGGATCAAGGACGGCCGGCTCACCGGGCGGGCCAGGGCTGCGATCGTGCGGCTGAAGAACGCCGGCGCCGAGGGACTCGACCCCGTTGATTATCCGATCCCGGACTTCGGCAGCCTCAACGGCGCCGACGCCATCGCCGGCGCCGACATCAAGCTCACCGACTCGGTGGTCACCTTCGCCCGGCATCTTGCCAGCGGACGCATCGCGCCACGGCGCGTCACCGCCGAAGTCGACTACGGCAACCACACGGCCGGTGCGGCCGACGTCCTCGAGCGGATCTCGACCGCGAACGATATCGACGCCGCGTTCGAGAGCTACGACCCGCCCGAAGCAGGCTTCCGCGCACTCAAGCACAAGCTCGCCGAATTGCGCCGGCAGCCCGCGGACAGCGACAACGGTGCAAATGTGCCCCGCATCCCCGGCGGCCCGATCATCAAGCTCGGCAGCAGGGACCCGCGCGTGCCGGCGCTGCGCGAGCGTCTCGGCCTGCCGGCCAAACCGGACAACACCTACGACCGTACGCTGTTCAACGCCGTACGCGGGCTGCAGCACCATCACGGCGTGCGCCCCGACGGCATCGTCGGCCCCCAGGTGGTCGGGCTCATCAATGGACCGAAACCGCTCACCAGGCGGCAGAGGATCGACAAGGTGCTCGCCAACATGGAGCGCTGGCGCTGGCTGCCGCGCAATCTCGGCGACACCTATGTGATGGTCAACGTGCCCGACTTCTCGCTCAAGGTCGTGAACGACCGCCGCGTGGTCTGGCGCACCAAGATCGTCGTCGGCAAGCCGGAGACGCCGACGCCGCTGGTCACCGCCTCGATGGACCAGATCATCGTCAATCCGTCCTGGTACGTGCCGCAGTCGATCATCGAGAACGAACTGCTGCCTGCCTACGAGACCGATCCCCTCATCTTCGAGCGCATGGGACTTGAGGTGAAGCGGGGCACGGACGGTCACATCAACGTGGTGCAACCGCCCGGCGCCGCCAATGCGCTCGGCCGTATCAAGTTTGCGTTCCCCAACAAGTTCCAGGTCTACCTGCACGACACGCCGGAAAAGCACCTGTTCAATTATCCGCGGCGCACTTTCAGCCACGGCTGCATGCGGGTGGAGAATCCGACCAAGTTCGGCGAGGTGATGTTGTCACTGGCCATGCGCGAGCCGATGCCCAGCGCGCAGCAGATCAGCGCAATGTTCGGGCGCGAGGAGCAGACCTTCAGGCTGCAGAAGCGGCCGAAGGTGCATCTCACCTACCAGACCGCCTTCGTCGACGAGGATGGGCAGCTCCAGTTGCGCGACGACATCTACGGATTCGACAAGCGCATCCACACCATCCTGCATTCGGCCGAGCGCCGCATCGCCGACGTGCCGCCGCCGCCGGACCCCAAGCGCGACCTGGCGACCCTGCAGGCCAACCAGGAAATCCTCCGCCGGGTGGAGCGGCGCGAGGCGCTCAATCCGTTCCGCTTCTTCGAGCGCCTGTTCCGCTAGGCCCCTGAATGACAAGGCAGAATTGCGCCCGGCCGCAGGTCGGCCGGGCCTTTTTGCACTGCCACAGGGACCGGCGGCGCAGAATCGCCTCCGGCAGGCCATTTTTTGCCATGTTCCCCCGGTAGTTAGGGGTCCTCCGGGGGCGCCCGGTAAGGGTGCGTTAACCGATCCCGATAAGACTGCTATGGTCGTCGTCGCGGCGGCCAGTGGGGCGTAGCGACGGTGGGACGGCGCATTTCACGGAAGACGACGGTGGCGGTGGGTTCCGCGCGCGGGCGCAATTTTATCACATGGCTGACGCGCGCCGGGGTCCAGCTCGGGCTGGCCGGTCTGTTCCTGCTCGCCACCGCCAGTTCGCATCAGCAAGCCATCGCCAACAGCAACACCCGCACGCTTTCCTTCCACAACGTTCATACCGGCGAAGACATCACCGTCACCTTCAGGCGCAACGGCCGTTTCGACTCGGCCGAGCTGAAGCGGCTCAACTGGTTCATGCGCGATTGGCGCAAGGAGCAGCAAACGGAGATGGATCCCCATCTGATCGACCTGCTGTGGGAGGTCTATCGCGACGTCGGCGGCACCCAGCCGATCCACATCATTTGCGGCTATCGCTCGCCGGACACCAACTCGATGCTGCGCGCGCGTTCCAAAGGCGTCGCCAAGAACAGCCAGCACGTCGCCGGTCATGCGATCGATTTCTTCATTCCCGGCGTTCCGCTCGCCCGGGTCCGCGAAGCGGGCCTGAAGCTGCAGGAAGGCGGCGTCGGGTTCTATCCGAAGTCCGGCTCGCCCTTCGTCCACATGGACACCGCGAACATCCGCCACTGGCCGCGCATGTCGCGCGAGCAACTGGCGAGGCTGTTCCCTGACGGTCGCACCGTCCACGTGCCGAGCGACGGCAAGCCGTTGCGCAACTACGCGCTGGCCCTTGCCGATGTCGGACGCCGCGGCAAAACACCGAATGCAATATCGCTGGCGCAGGCGCGCGAAGCCGGCGCGATCACCGACCAGCAGGAACTGGTCGCCGAGCAGCAAGTCATGCAGCCGAAGAAGAACCTGCTGGCGGCGCTGTTCGGATTTGGCGGCAACAAGGATGCGGACAAGGCGGAAGCCCAGGCGCCAACGGAAGCATCATCGGCGCCCTCGTCGACGCCGGTTAAGCCCGCACCGCCGATCCGCGTTGCGCGGAATATTCCGGTACCGCTGCCGCACGCACGGCCGAAAACCTTTGCCGTTGCATCGGCCGAGCCGAAACCGATTGTCGTGGCCTCGGCCGATCCCGGGGCGGTCGCCGTCGTCGCGCCGGAAGAAACGAGGCCGACAGGACCCGCGACCACAGCAACCGCCACCGTCGGGCGAGCTGAAACTGCGGTCGATGCGCCTGCGCCTGCTCCGGCACCGGTCGTGACCGCAGCCGCCGGGGAAAGCCTGTTTGACCGCCGTGGCTACTGGCAAGGCGCGGTGGACCCCCTCCCGACGCTCGCCGCCATCAGATTGAGGTCACAGGCCGCGTGGCCCGCCGCAGACACCGATCCGGTCGCCACCGGCAGCACGGAGCCGGTCGCGCTCGCCTATGCGTCGCCGGCGACCCGGACGACATCTGCCAGGACGGCGACAAAGGTACCGCCGATGGGAGCGAAGGTGCCGCATCTGGTAGCGGCCGCCACCGCCGAACCGGCACCGGCCAATACCACGGTGCTGGCCAAGTCACTTCTGCCAGCGACCATGGCGATCGGCGGCCAGCGGATCGGCAGCCCGTGGATGCGGGCGGCCGTGCTGACCCCGAGCATGCGCGGCTTCATGAGCACGACGCAGCTGGGCGCGCTTGATCCGCGTTCGCTGGAGGAGCTGCTGCACAAGCCGGTGCAGTCGCTGGCGATGACGTTCTCGGCCGATCCCAATGACGGCATGGTCGCCCATGCGTTCTCGGGCCAGGCGGTCGTTTTCCTGGTGACCACCACCTTCGTGCGCGCGCAGACCGCGTCGCTGCAGTAACTTCAACGTCGCAGCAATGTCGCGCGGTCGTGCCCGCTTGCGCGGGCAATGACAGGTTAAGCGCCTGCTTCTCCAGAGCCGCATTCAACGCATCTGACCCGTCATGGCCGGGCTTGTCCCGGCCATTCCCGTGCAGGAACGCACTGCGTCCCTCAGCGGGACCCGCGGGACAAGCCCGCGGCGTGACAAATGAAAACTCATTGTGCCAGGCGGAAACAGCTCAAATTCCGCTATTGCAGCATCCCCAGCGCGTGCATGTAGGTTTCCAGCACTTCCTGCTGCTCGCGGCGTTCGTCGGTGTCCAGCTTGCGCAGGCGGACGATGCTGCGCAGCGCCTTCACGTCGAAGCCGTTGCCCTTGGCCTCGGCATAGACGTCGCGGATGTCGTCGGAGGTCGCCTTCTTCTCTTCCTCAAGCCGTTCGATGCGCTCGATGAAGGCCTTCAGTTGATCCTTGGCGAAGCGGGTTGCCGGCTGTTCGTTGTTGGCCTCGGCGGTGGCGGGCATCGACGTCTCCTTGACTTCACGCGCGGCGGGCGGCCCGCCGGTCCGGCAAGGAGCATTCGGAATTGCACGCCTTCAGGTCAAGGCAAGGACGCCGTCATCCACGCTGTTCACAAGCACGGCCGGTGAAACCGGGAACCGGTTGTCCGCGGCCGGCGCCGGCTTTCGCGTCAGTGCTGCGGCCGGGCCTTCTCGAACGCCGCCTTTTGCCCGGCAGAGGCCTCCTTCTGGTATCTGGAGCGCCATTCGTCATACGGCATGCCGTAGACAATCTGCCGGCTTTCCTCCTTCGACATGGGAATGCCCTTTTCGTCGGCGGCATCCTTCATCCAGTTCGACAGGCAATTGCGGCAGAAGCCGGCAAGATTCATCATGTCGATGTTCTGCACGTCGGTGCGCGAGCGCAGATGATCGACCAGACGCCGGTAGACGGCGGCCTCCAGCTCGGTGCGGGTCTTGTCGTCCATGGCTGTGATCCCTTGTCCTGCTCACAGACAAGATAAGGCGGGTTCCGGCCGCGCGCCATAGGCCAAAAAAACACCGCGCCCCGAAGGGCGCGGCGGATTCTTCCGGCGGCAGGTTTACGTCTTCAGTGCCGCCTTCACACGTTCGGCCGACATCGGCAGATGGCGCAGCCGCTTGCCGGTCAGGGAGGAAACCGCGTTGCCGATCGCTGCCGCAACCGTGACCACTCCGATCTCGCCCATACCGCTCGGCGGATTGTCGGTGGTGACGATCCTGGTGTGGATCTCCGGCATGTCGCTCATGCGCATCACGGGGTAATCATTGAAGTTCGAGGCCTGGACGGCGCCATCCTTGACCTGGAATTCCTCGATCAGCGCCGCGCTCAGCCCGTACACGACCGCGCTTTCGGCCTGGCCGTGCACATGGTCCGGCTGGATGACGAGGCCGGGATCGACCGCGATCCAGTAGTTGTGGACCTTGATCTTCCCGCTGTTCCGGTCGACGGAGACCTCGGCAACGCCCGCCGAGAAGGAGCCGTGATAGTCGGCAAACGCTATCCCGAGCCCGCGTCCGTCGCGCTTGCGATCCCAGTCAGCCATCTCGGCAGCGGCCTTGATCACGCCCACCGCACGAGGATGGTCCTTTGCAAGCTCGAGCCGGAACGCGACCGGATCGACGCCCTTGGCCTGGGCAACTTCGTCGACAAAGGATTCGGCCGCGAATTTGTTGTAGCCGGATCCGATACCGCGCCAGGCATGCACCCGCATTCCGCGGATCTCGCGAACATAGTCGGAAAGCACGTTCGGGATTCCGTAGAACGCCTGATCCATCCCGCGCGCGCCGATGTAGTCCTTGCCGCCGGTCGCCTTGAAGCGGGGCGGAGCGGCGACGGCGTCGACGTTTTCGGATACGAGACGGTGATGCCAGCCCACCAGACTGCCCTGATCGTCAAGACCCGCCTTGAGCAGATGATGGGTCATCGGACGCGGGCGCGCAGCTGCCACGTCGTCCTCGCGGGTGAGCAGCAGCTTTACCGGCTTCTTGGTGATCTTGGACAGGATCGTGGCCTGGATCGGCGCGTCCGGCCAGATGCGCCGGCCGTAGCCGCCGCCCAGCAGCTGCTGGTGGATCCTGACCTTGTCCGGCGTGGTCTTCAGGATACCGGAAATGATGAAACCGGCGAGCGCACCGAACTGCGTGCCGCACCAGATGTCGACCGACTTCTCATCGTCGGCAACCTTGGCGACCGCATTCATCGGCTCCATCTGGGCGTGATAGCAGTGCTCTGACCAGTAGGTGCCTTCGATGGTCCTCGCGGCCTTGCCGAGAGCATCGGCCGCATCACCAACCTTGTACTCGGTATGGGTCTCGATATTCGGATCCCTGGCCTTCGCGGCGTAGTCCGATTTCGCCTTGTCGGAGTCGAACCCCGCCGCCGCCGCGCCTGAGGTATCCCAGTTCACCTTGAGTGCGAACACGCCGGCCCGTGTCGCTTCGACACTGTCGCCGATGACGGCGACACCGAACGGCAGCGGGATGACCTTGCTCACACCCTTGATCTTCATGACGTCGGGAATATTGACGTCCTTGGCCTTGGCGCCTTCCATCGGCGCCTGCAGCACCGAGGCATAGACCATGTCCGGCACCGTCACGTCGATGCCGTATCGGGCTGTGCCGTTGGTTTTCGACGGCACGTCGAGGCGACCCAGGTCCTTGCGGCCGATCAGCTTGAATTGCGACGGCTGTTTGAGGTCGGCGTCGGCCACCTTTGGCGGGTCGGCCGGAACCTTCGCAAACTTGGCGACGTCGCCGTAGCTGATGCGCCTGTTTGACTTCTCGTGAACGACCATGCCCTCCGACGTGGAGAGCTCGGCAACGGGTACTTTCCATTCCTCGGCAACCGCGTCGAGCAGGACCTTGCGTGCCTGCGCGCCGGCCATGCGCAGCGGGGTGAAGTAGCCGGGAACAGAAACGCTGGCCGCGGTGATCTGGGCGCCTTTGAACAGTTCATGCGGGTTGCCGTAGACTTTCGGATTGGGCGGAGCAAATTCCACCTTCACCTTCGACCAGTCGGCATCCAGCTCCTCCGCCAGGATGAGTGGCAGCGATGTCATGACGCCCTGGCCCATTTCCGCCGACGGGCACAGGATGGTGACGGTGTCATCGGTACCGATGGTTACCCAGGCATTCATTCTTGCGGGGCCCGCGCCCAGCGCCTCCGGCATACGGCCGAGACCGCCGAGCGTGAACGCGAATGTGAGACCCGCCGCGCCGGCGACAAATCCGCGGCGGCTGATGCGGGTGTCGAGCGAGCCGTTCTTGATATGGATTGTCATGGCCTAGCCCTCCCGTGCGGCGCGTTCGATGGCGCGCACGATGCGCGGATAGGTGCCGCAGCGGCAGATATTGCCGTCCATATGGGCGACGATCTGCTCGCGTGTCGGCTTCGGATTGTTCTTGAGCAGCGTTGCGGCCTGCATGATCTGGCCGGACTGGCAGTAGCCGCATTGTGGCACCTGCTCGGCAATCCAGGCCTTCTGCAGCGGATGCGAGCCGTCCGGCGACAGCCCTTCAATGGTGGTGACCTGCTTGTCCGCGGCTTGCGACACGGTAATCAGGCAAGAGCGCACCGCCTTGCCGTCGACATGCACGGTACAGGCA
>CAZUDR010000082.1:0-2860 GCA_964618715.1 uncultured Undibacter sp.
TGCCGGGCATTTCGCGGAACTGGCGGCGCACCTCGTTGACGATACCGCCGGCGGCACGCCCGACCGCCTCCATGGCCATGGCGCCGAACAGGTAGGGGATCAGGCCGCCGATGAACAGACCTATGATCACCATGTGATCGGACAGGTCGAAACTCAGGTGCAGGCCGCGGGCTTCCAGTCCGTGGGTGTAATCGGCGAACAGCACCAGCGCCGCGAGGCCGGCGGAGCCGATGGCGTAGCCCTTGGTGACCGCCTTGGTGGTGTTGCCAACGGCGTCGAGCGGGTCGGTGATGTTGCGGATCTTTTCGTCCAGTTCGGCCATCTCGGCAATGCCGCCGGCGTTGTCGGTGATCGGGCCGTAGGCGTCCAGCGCGACAATGATACCGGTCATCGACAGCATGGAGGTGGCGGCGACCGCGATGCCGTACAGGCCGGCAAATTCATAGGAACCCCAGATGGAAGCGCACACCGCGAGCACCGGGGCGGCGGTGGCTTTCATGGACACGCCCAGGCCGGCGATCACGTTGGTGCCGTCACCGGTGGTCGAAGCCTGGGCGATATGGCGTACCGGCGAATACTCGGTGGCGGTGTAGTACTCGGTAATCACCACCATGGCTGCGGTCAGCGCCAGGCCGATCAGCGAACAGTAGTAAAGGTCCAGGGTTGAATACATGCCGTTGTCGCCCATCACCGCGTCGGTGACGAAATAGAAGGCCACGGCGGCAAGCACGGCGGCGACAATCAGGCCGCGGTACAGCGCGTTCATGATCTTGCCGCCTTCCCGCGCCTTGACGAAGTAGGTGCCGATGATCGAGGCGATGATCGACACGCCGCCGAGTACCAGCGGGTAGATCGCCGCCTGTATGGCGAAGTCCTTGAGCATCAGGCCGCCCAACAGCATGGTGGCGACCACGGTGACGGCGTAGGTCTCGAACAGGTCGGCGGCCATGCCGGCGCAGTCGCCGACATTGTCGCCGACGTTGTCGGCGATGGTGGCCGGGTTGCGCGGATCGTCCTCCGGGATGCCGGCTTCGACCTTGCCGACGAGATCGCCGCCGACGTCGGCGCCCTTGGTGAAGATGCCGCCGCCGAGACGGGCGAAGATAGAAATCAGCGAGGCGCCGAACCCGAGCGCCACCAGGGCGTCGATCACGGTGCGATCATTGGGCGCCATGTGCAGCGTGCCGGTGAGGAAGCCGAAATAGACGGTGACGCCGAGCAGCGCGAGACCGGCGACCAGCATGCCGGTGACGGCGCCGGCCTTGAAGGCGAGCTCCAGCCCGCCGGCCAGCGTCTTGGTGGCGGCCTGCGCGACGCGCACGTTCGCGCGCACCGAGACATTCATGCCGATGAAGCCGGTGGCGCCGGAGAGTACCGCGCCGATCGCAAAACCGACTGCAACCAGCCAGCCAAGGGTAAAGCCGAGAATGAGGAAAATGACCACGCCGACAATGGCGATGGTGGTGTACTGGCGATTGAGATAGGCGGCCGCGCCTTCGCGCACGGCGTTGGAAATCTCCTGCATCTTCTGCGAGCCGGGATCGGCGCGGAGCACGGACCCGACCGCCCAGATGCCATAGACGATCGCGAGCACGCCACAGCCGACGATCACCCACAAAGTAGTCATGGTGGCCTCAACCTCATTTTTTCGAATGGAGCATGGCGGGAGAGCGCCCCCTGCCCGGCGCCAGGGACGTCGAGGATGGCCGCAAAGGCAAGCGCTTCACCCCGACCGGAAAGCGCGCGGATATAGCCAAAAAGATTGTGCCGGCGCAACCGCCGGCGGGATAACCGATTGCCGCATCAAAGGCGCCGGAAAACGGCGCGGAACGCGGACTGTTGGCGTGACCGGGCTCCCGATCCTGTGCGAATCGCCGGAAGCTTCTAGGAATATCGTCAGCCAACCTGGCCGTACCGGCTAGACCGTCGCCTCGCGGCGGCGCACCGCGATCCAGACCAGCAGTGCCCCGGCGATGAACACGAACGGGAAGATCACCTCATTAACCGTCTGCCAGCCGAACCAGGCGAGCAGCTGGCCGGAGGAAAACGAGCTCACCGCCATCGAGCCGAAGATCAGGAAATCGTTGAACGACTGCACCTTGGTGCCCTCGGCGGGGCGATGGCACTGCGTCACCATGTTGGTGGCGCCGATAAAGGCGAAATTCCAGCCGACGCCCAGCAGCACCAGCGCGGTCCAGAAGTGGGCCACGGTCAGCCCGCTGATACCGACCACCGCGGTCATCGCAATGAGGCCCAGGCCCAAGCCGGTAATGCGGTTGACACCGAAGCGCGCAATCAGGCTGCCGGTGATGAAGCTCGGCGCAAACATGCCGAGGACGTGCCACTGGATGCCCAGCGTGGCGTCGGTGACCGAATGCCCGCAATCGACCATGGCCAGCGGCGCCGCCGTCATTACCAGGTTCATCATCGAATAGCTCGCCACGCCGCAGGCCACGGCGACGATGAAGCGCGGCGCGCGAATGATGGCGGAGAGCGGACGCGCCTCCCCCGTGCGTTTCTCCGCCACGGGCGGCACCCTGATCAGGAACAGCAACACCAGTGCGGCCAGCCCCAGCGCGGCCTGGCCGAGATAGCTCGCCGCAAACAGATAGACCGGCAGCAGGTCCTTGGTGAAGATGACGAGCTGCGGCCCGATCAGCGCGGCGAACACACCGCCCGCCAGAACCCACGACACCACCTTCGGCCGCATCCGCTCGCTCGCGGTGTCGGCCGCGGCGAAGCGATAGGATTGCTGGGCGGCAGCATAGAGACCACCGAAGAAGGCGCCGAGCAGCAGGAGCCAGAACGCGCCGAGGATCACGCCCAGACAGGAAATCAGACCCGACAGCAATCCGCACAG
>CAZUDR010000082.1:2870-10194 GCA_964618715.1 uncultured Undibacter sp.
CGCCGGTTTGCAAGGCGACGCGGCGACCGAACCGGTTGGCCAGCGCCCCCACCGGCAGCGTGCCGAGCCACATGCCGACGACCATGCAGGTGATCGGCAGGGTGGCGAGACCCTTGGAGGGCGCAAGCACCGCACCGATGATGCTGGCGGTGGAGTAGATGATGATGTTGCTGGCGCCGCCCAGTGCCTGCGCCGCCGCCAGCACCATGGCGTTGCGGCGGGCGATGTCGTCATCGACGAATGCGTGCTGATAGGGCTCGGCAATGGCCGACATCGAGTGGCGCTCCGGAACGGGTGCCCTTTTAGCCCCGGCCCGGACAGCGAGCTACCGCGCCGCGCGCAGGGCAGCGATGCCGTCCCCGGGCGTCAATTTGCGCCGCTAGAAACTCATCGCGCCGGGATGGCGGATGGTGGCCTGGCGCGCCTCGGCCGGCGCGTGCACCCCGATCTGGCCGAGGCTCGCGCGCAGCTCCGCGATGTACAGGTCGATGAGGTAGGCCGGGCCCTGATCGCCCAGCGCCCCCACCGCCCAGAGAAAGGACTTGCCGGCAAATCCGGCATCCGCGCCGAGCGCCAGCGAGCGCATGACGTCCTGGCCGGAACGGATGCCGCTGTCGAGCACGATGGTGGCGCGGTCGCCCACCGCCTGCCTGATGGCAGGCAGCACGTCGATCGACGGCAGCAGCGCCTCGATCTGCCGTCCGCCGTGGTTCGACACCCAGACGCCGTCGATGCCAAGGGAGACCGCCTTCTCGGCATCGGCGGGATGCAGCACGCCCTTGACCATCATCGGGCCCTGCCAGCGCTCGCGATAGCGTGCGACCTCGTCCCAGGAAAATGCCCCGCCCATCTGCTGGCGCGCAAAACGGATCACCGCGTTGGTGCCGGCGCGGTCGCCGACATAGGAGCGGATGGTGGCGAAGCGCGGATAGCCGTTGCGCAGCAGGGCCAGCAGCCACTTCGGCCTTACCGTCATCTCGTAGAGCATGCGCGGCGTCGGGCGGAACTCGCCGGCGAGCCCGGCATAGCTTTCGCGCGATCGCGTGGTGCGTACCGGGACGTCGAGCGTGAGCGTCAGCACCTTGACGCCTGCATCCTGCGCACGCCGCACCAGATCAAAACCGATTTTGTGTTCGTCATGCCAGAAGCGGTAAAGCTGCAGCCAGAACACGTCCGGCGCCGCCTTGCCGATATCCTCGATGGTGGCGCCGCCGGCGACGCCGAGCGTGTACGGAACGCGCGCGGCCTGCGCCGCCTTCGCCATCAGGAGATCCGCGCCCGGCCACACGATCGACGGTCCACCCATGGGAGCGATGCCGAGCGGCGCAGCGTAGCGGGTGCCGAACAGCTCGACCTCGACCGGCGGCAATGACGGCATCACGCCGTAGCGCGGGGCGATCTTCACTGCGTCGAGCGCGGCCCAGTTGTGCGCAACGCCGACGTCGTTGCCGGCGCCGGTGTCGCCATACTCGAAAGCAAAACGCGGTACGTTGCCCGGTGCGGCCCGGCGCAGATAGGCCGAGGTCGGAAAGCGCCGGTGCAGCGCCTCGTAGTCGGAATGGGGACCGGCCGGCAGTGCCGCCCGCTGCTTGGCCGTCAGGTCATGCATGACGTTTCCTCAGATATTGCCCGCTTGATTATAGCGCGGCGCCGGGGCGCGCGTCCCGAGCCGCCGGCAAACCTAGAAATGGCTGAACGATGCCTGGCGGAAGACGACGGGCGTCCCGTCGGAACGGCTGAAGGTGGCACCCTCGCCCGCCGCGATCTCGCCGATGTCGGTCACTGCCACCTTGGCCGCCTGCGCCGCCTCGCGGAAGCCGTCCACCCTGTCCGGCGGAACGGCGCAGCAGATCTCGTAGTCGTCGCCGCCCGACAACGCTGTCTCCATTATCGACGCCTCGGCGGTCACCACCGCACGTGCCGCGTCGGACAACGGGACGCGGTCAGCCTCGACCGTCGCGGCCACCCCCGACACGCGGCAGAGCTTGGCAAGATCGCCGGCCAGTCCGTCGGAGATGTCGATTGCCGCGGTCGCGTGGGTCCGCACGGCCTCGGCCACCGCGTTTCGCGGCTGCGGCATCAAATACCGAGTCATCAGATGCTGGCGCTGGGCCTCGGTAAGCGGCCACGTCTTGCCGCCGCGCAATGCCAGTCCGAGCGCGGCATCGCCGATGGTGCCGGTAACGAAAACGCGGTCGCCTGCCCTCGCACCGGCGCGGCGCACCATGGTGCCGGCGGGCACGCTGCCGAACATGCTCACCGCGACCGTGACCGGTCCCGGGGTGCGGTCGCTGTCGCCGCCGAGCAAGGGGCAGTCGTACAGCACGGCATCCGCGCGCAGACCTTCCGTGAAGTCGGCCAGCCACTCTTCGCCGAGCGTTTCAGGCATGGCGAGCGACAACAGGTAGCCGAGGGGACGCGCGCCCTTGGCGGCAAGATCGGAGAGATTCACCCGCAGCGCCTTGCTCGCCACGGTCCGGGCCGTCTCCCCGGCAAAAAAATGAACGCCGCCGATGATCGTGTCGGTGGTGAGCACCAGATCGCATCCTTCCGGCGGCGCGATGACGGCGCAATCGTCGGTCAGGCCGAGCGCGCCCGGATGCGTGGCCAGTGGCGCGAAGAAGCGCGCGATCATCCGGTCTTCGGCCGAGCGCGTATCCCTGGCCATGACGTCACCCGGCGGCGTTATCGAATTCGGCTGCGCGCAACTGGCGTGCCAGCTGATCGAGCACCGCGTTGATCATGCCGGTTTCCTCGCGGCCCACGAAGGCCGCGGCGACGTCGGCATATTCGGCGACAACCGCGCGCGCCGGCACGTCGCGACGATGCTCGAGCTCGTAGGCACCGGCGCGCAGGGCCGCACGCAGCACCGTTTCGATGCGCTTGAGCGGCCAGGTCCTGGCCAGCGCGGCGTCGATCAGCGGATCAAGCTTGCGCTGCTCGCGCACCACCCCGGAGACGATGTCACGGAAGAAGGCGGCCTCTGCCGGCAGGTACTGCTCGCCCTCGACCTCGCGGCCGATCCAGTGGCTCTCGAACTGGGCGAGGATCTCGTTCAGGCCGGTGCCGGCCAGATCCATCTGGTAGAGCGCCTGCACGGCGGCGAGCCGCGCAGCACCACGCCGGTTGGCCTTGCGCGGGTCCCTGCCGGACGGCGGCGGCTTTCCGGCCATCACCCCCTCGCCAATGTGTGCTTGAGCGCGACCATGGTCAGCGCCGCGCGGGCGGCGGCGGCGCCCTTGTGGCCGCGATCGCCTCCCAGCCGGGCGTAGGCCTGCGCCTCGTTGTCGACGGTAAGAATGCCGTTGCCGAGGGCCAGCTGACGATCCACCGCGAGAGCCATCAATGCCCGGGCGGATTCATTCGCCACCAGATCGAAGTGATAGGTCTCGCCCTGGATCACGCAGCCAAGCGCAACCACCCCGTCATAAGGCTTGCGCCGGCGTTTGGCGGCGTCGAGAGCAATCGCGATCGCAGCAGGAACTTCGAGTGCGCCCGGCACGGTGATCCGGTCGAAGCTGGCGCCGGCCCCTTCAAGCACGGCGACCGCGCCGGCGAGCAGCTTGTCGGCAATTTCGTCGTAGAAGCGCGCTTCCACGACCAGAATGTGCGGACCCTTGTGCTTCCTTGCGGCGCTGCGCTTTTTTGCCATGGGGCAGTCGTCCCTCCGTTTGCGCGTCGTAGCAAGCAGCCCAGACGCAAACAAGGTCTGGCGCAGTTTCCGCCCGGCACGTTCGCCAGTCATGGCCGGGCTTGTCCCGGCCATCCCGCTCAGCAGGGCACTGCGTCCCCGAGCAGGACCTGCGGGACAAGTCTGCGGATAACAAACGAGAACTCATCAGCGGAAGCCGCTCTAGCGAAATTCCATCAGCCGGGCGGCGTAGCGGGCCATGGTGTCGATTTCGAGGTTGACCGCATCGTCGATGGCGAGCGTATCAAGCGTGGTCACCGCCAGCGTGTGCGGGATGATCAGCACCGAGAAGGTGTCTCCCTCGACCGCATTGACGGTCAGCGACACCCCGTCGAGCGCGACCGAGCCCTTGGGGGCAATAAAACGGGACAGTTCGGGCGGCGCGCGCAGCGCCAGTCTTGCGGAGTTGGTCATCCCCTCGCGCGCAACGACGGTCGCGAGGCCGTCGACGTGACCGGAGACCAAATGACCACCCAGTTCGTCGCCAAGCTTCAAGGGCCGTTCGAGATTGACGTTCGTGCCTTGCTGCCAGCGACCGACGGTTGTGAGCGCCAGGGTCTCCGCCGCGGCATCGACGGCAAACCAGCTGCGACCATCCTCCTCGCCGGCGCCAACGATGGTCATGCACACGCCGGAACACGCGACGGATGCACCGTCGACCAGTTCGGAGCGCGGATAGCGGCAGGCAATATTGATGCGGCGCAGATTGTCGGCCTGCGCTTTCACCGAGCGCACCTCGCCGAGGTCGGTAACGATGCCGGTGAACATGTCAGGCGCGCTCGTACATCTCGATCGTGTCGGGCCCCGCCTGCTCACTGCCGCGCGCGTGCAGGCGGCTTGTGAGCGCGTCGAGCGGCATGCCTTCGAGCGGCGCGATCCCGTCGTCGCCGATTAGCTTTTCGGAATGAATCAGCGCGGCGGCATCGATGAGATCGGCGGCAACAAGGCTGGCGGCGACGGTCGGCCCGCCCTCGACCATGAGCCGTGTGATCCCTTCGTCGGCGAGAACGCTCAGCACTTCGGCGAGATCGAGCCGGCCCTCCATGTCGTCAACGCGGAACACCTTGCAACCCTTCTGCTGCAGGATATCGACTGCCATCGCTGATGCGCTGCGCGCAGCAAAAATCCATGTGGGCGTCTCCCGCACGGTCGCCACCACCGAAGTCGCCAGCGGCACGCGCAAATGCGCGTCGAGCACGACCCGGACTGGTGATCGGGCCTCCATGCCCGGCAAGCGGCAGGTGAGTTGCGGATCGTCGGCAAGCACGGTGCCGAGTCCGACCAAGATGGCGTCGTGCTGCGATCGCATCTGGAAGACGCGCCCGCGCGCCGGTTCGGCCGTGATCGCCGTCGGCTTGCGGCCGGCCAGCCCGACCTTGCCGTCGGCGGAAATGGCGAGTTTGAGCAGCACATGGGGACGCCCCAGCGTCACCCGGGTGAAGTGGCCCGCATGCGTGCGGCGCGCCTCCTCCGCGCCGAGGCCGATGTCCACCGTGATCCCTTTTTCGCGCATTCGCGCATGTCCCTTTCCGGCCACCTCCGGATTCGGATCCTCGAGCGCGGAGACGACCCGCGCGATGCCGGCCCTGACAATGGCGTCGGCGCACGGCGGCGACTTGCCCTGATGCGCACAGGGCTCCAGCGTCACATACATCGTGGCGCCGCGCGCGTCCTTGCGGGCGCGGTGCAGCGCCTCGATCTCGGCGTGCGGGCGCCCGCCGGCCTGCGTCCAGCCGCGCCCCAGCAGGATCCCGTCCTTGACGATGACGGCGCCAACGGCCGGATTGGGCCAGACGTTGCCCAGCCCGCGCCGGCCAAGCGCCAGCGCAAGCGCCATGAAGCGTTCATCGTCGTTCGCACCGGCGGCAACCGCAGCCGCGGGCGCAGCTTGCTCGCTCATTTACGGGACGGCGGCGCGGCCGGACCGTCCTCGATCTGCAATTCATCGAGCGCGGCACGGAAATCCTTGGCCTCGCGGAAATTGCGATAAACGGATGCGAAGCGTACATAGGCAACGTCGTCGAGCCCGCGCAGATGCTCCATCACCAGTTCGCCGATGGCTTCCGAACTGACCTCATTCTCGCCCTGGCTTTCCAGTTCGCGCACGATCTTGGACACCATCTTCTCGATGCGCTCGGGATCGACCGAGCGTTTGCGCAGGGCAATCTGCACCGAACGCATCAGCTTGTCGCGATCGAAGGGCACGCGGCGGCCGTTGCGCTTGATCACGGTCAGCTCGCGCAGTTGTACGCGCTCGAAGGTGGTGAAGCGGAAGTTGCAGGTCAGGCAGACGCGACGACGGCGGATCACCGCGGAGTCCTCGGTCGGCCGCGAGTCCTTGACCTGGGTGTCGAGGCTTCCGCAGCTCGGGCAACGCATCGGACCCCCCTAACCGCCGGTCATTGATAGATGGGAAATCGGGACAACAGCGACTTGACCTTGTCGCGCACCGCGGCCTCGACGAGCGAGTCCTCCTCCGCCCCCTTCTGCGAGAGCACGTCGAGCACCTCGACGATCATGTCGCCGACCGCCCGGAACTCGGCGATGCCGAAACCGCGCGTGGTGCACGCGGGCGTACCGAGGCGGATGCCGGACGTCACCGTCGGCTTCTGCGGATCGAACGGAATCCCGTTCTTGTTGCAGGTAATGTGGGCGCGGCCGAGCGCAGCCTCTGCCACCTTGCCGGTCAGCGACTTCGGCCGGAGATCAACCAGCATCAGATGCGTGTCGGTGCCCCCGGAGACGATATCGAGCCCGCGTGACTTCAGCGTTTCCGCCAGCGCTTTTGCGTTCTCCACCACATTGCGGGCATAGGCCCGGAACGACGGCTGCAGTGCCTCGCCGAAGGCGACCGCCTTGGCGGCAATCACGTGCATCAGCGGCCCGCCCTGCAGGCCGGGAAAGACGGCGGAATTGAGCTTTCTGGCAAGCTCCTCGTCGTTCGAGAGGACCACGCCGCCGCGCGGTCCGCGCAAAGTTTTGTGCGTCGTGGTGGTGACCACGTGCGCGTGCGGGAATGGCGACGGATGCACACCGGCGGCGACGAGACCGGCAAAATGGGCCATGTCGACCACGAGCCAGGCGTCGACCGAGTCACAGATTTCGCGGAACCGCCGGAAGTCGATGATGCGCGGATAGGCCGAGCCACCCGCAATGATGACCTTCGGCCTGTGCTCGTGGGCCAGGCGCTCGACCTCCTCCATGTCGATGCGATGGTCGTCGCGGCGCACGTTGTACGGCACCGGCTTGAACCACTTGCCCGACATGTTCATCGCCATGCCGTGGCTCAGATGTCCGCCGGCGGCGAGGTTGAGCCCCATGAACGTGTCGCCCGGCTGCATCAGCGCAAAGAACGCGGCCGCATTGGCCGAGGCGCCGGAATGCGGCTGCACATTGGCGAACCGGCAATTGAACAGTTTTGTCGCGCGCTCGATCGCCAGGTTCTCGGCGATGTCGACGTACTGGCAGCCGCCGTAGTAGCGCTTGCCCGGCAGGCCCTCGGCGTACTTGTTGGTGAGTACCGAGCCCTGCGCCTCCAGCACCGCCCGCGAGACGATGTTTTCCGAGGCGATCAGCTCGATCTCGTCGCGCTGGCGGCCGAGCTCGAGCCGGATCGCTTCGGCGACCTCGGGA
>CAZUDR010000083.1:0-8558 GCA_964618715.1 uncultured Undibacter sp.
CCGATATCGGTGAAGAAAGCCTTGATGACCGGCGTCAGGAGCCCGACCACATCGTCGGCGGCCTCGCGGGTCTTCTCGTCGGAATCCTTATGGGCAATGTCGATCCGGAGTCCGGTCCAGGCGGCGAGCGCTCGGGCGCCTTCGTTGAACGCCTTCATATTCATCAGCATCCGCCGGACATCGGGGTGGACGATGATCGGGTCGGCCGGCTTGTCGGGATATTTGACGCCGGAGATGGCGCGGCCCTGCAGGCGCTCCTTCGCGTAGGCGGCCGCATTCTGATAGGCGACCTCGGACAGCGCCAGACCCTGCACGCCGACGCCGAGCCGCGCCTCGTTCATCATCGTGAACATGGCGTTGAGGCCGCGGTTCTCCTCACCGATCAGCCAGCCCACGGCACCGTCGTAATTCATCACGCAGGTGGCGTTGCCGTGGATGCCCATCTTTTCTTCCAGCGAGCCGCAGGACACGCCGTTGCTATCCCCGAGCGAGCCGTCGTCATTGACGAGACGCTTGGGCACGACGAACAGCGACAGGCCCCTGGTGCCGTCGGGCGCGCCCTCGATGCGCGCCAGCACAAGATGGATGATGTTCTCGGCGAGGTCGTGCTCACCGGCGGAAATGAAGATCTTGGTGCCGGTGATTCTGTAGCTGCCGTCGCCCTGCCTGACCGCCCTGGTGCGCAGGAGTCCGAGGTCGGTGCCGCAATGCGCCTCGGTCAGGTTCATGGTGCCGCTCCAGACACCCTCGACCATTTTCGGCAGATACTTCGCCTTCAACTCCGGCGAGGCGTGCGCCAGCAGCGCGGCAATGGCGCCCTGCGTCAGGCCCGGATACATGGCGAAGGCCATGTTGGCGGAGCAGAGATATTCGTTGACGATTTCGGTCAGTATGCCGGGCAGGCCCTGGCCACCGAACTCGGCCGGTACGGAGATTCCGACCCAGCCGCCCTCAACCAGTTGCCTGTAGGCTTCCTTGAAGCCGCCGGGTGTCGTCACGCTGCCGTCGGCGTTGCGCGTGCACCCTTCACGATCGCCGACCCGGTTGAGTGGAAGCAGCACCTCTTCGCTGAACTTCGCCGCCTCACGCAGGATCGCCTCGACGATGTCCGGCGTGGCGTCGGCAAAGCCCGGCAGGTTGCCGTAACGGTCGTAATGAAAAACGTCGTTGAGCAGGAACAGCGCGTCGTCCACGGGCGCCTTGTAGGTCGGCATCGGTCCTCTCCGCGGCATTCGCGCCGTCAGGTGGTAACGGGGCACGGCGGAAACGGTTGCCGGGCACGTCCGGCCCGCACCGCGGCGCACAAGCTCCGACCCCGCGGGGCTGGCACCGGACGGCAAAGCGTGACCGTCCGGCGCAAGTATGGCGGGGCCGGTTTACACCTGTGTTAAGGCCGCAATCGGACCCGGAACCACCGCGCCGCCCGACGACAGCCGCTGCGGGACGACGCGGCCAATGCATATTGCACTGCAACATACGCCCAAGGAGCGCGGCCGGCGACGGCACCTGTCGCGCAATCTCCACCGGTGCAGATTCGCCGCGCAGGACGGGGACTTCAGCCAAAACTTAACCGCTTGTTTACCGCGAACGGGAAAAAGTCGGCGGGTGGCCTGAGAACCGTGCCGGTGTCGACCTTCCGTTAACGCGCGCCGGTTCCACGAGAGTCAAACCGGACTCTTTGCGCCTCCACCTAACCTGGGTGCGAGCATGAAATTTGGCGTCCCGTGGAGTTCAAAAGGCAAAGGCATCCGGCCGGAAGCCCGCGAGACCGCCAAGGAAGCGGCGCGCCGCGCCGGCATGTCGCTCGACGACTGGCTGAACTCGGTGATCTTCCAGCAGGCCGCGCAGATGGGCGTCTCGAACGCTCCGCAGCTGCCCGGCGGCGGACCGCAGTTCGCTCCGGTGCAGCAACGCCTCGACAAACTCACCCAGCGCATCGATCAGTTCAACCGCGCGGGACCGGTCGCCTACGCCCCGCAGCAATACCGGAATGCGGCGGCAAGCCATGCGGGCGCGCCGGCGCCGGCGGCCGCGCCGACGCCGGTGTCGCTCGAACGTGCCGTCGCTGAAATCACCGCCCGAAAGCGCGCGCTCAACGGCGGCACACCGGAAACCCCGCCGCAACGGGCCACGGCGCGCGCCACAGCTGACGCCGCACCGCCCGCGCAGCCGGCGGCGCCGGCTCCCGCCCCCGTGCCGGCGCAGGACCTTTCCGGTCTCGAAGATCAGCTTCGCCGGATCACCGACCAGATCGAGACGCTGCGCCGTCCCGGGGTCGAGGATGCGATCAACGCACTGCGCGGCGAACTTGCCGAGATCGGTCAGGCGATCAGCGACGCCATGCCGCGTCAGGAGATCGACGCTATCGAACGGCAGATTCAGGGCCTGAGCCAGCGCATTGCCGAGGGCCGGCAGAACGGCGTGGATACCGGCGCACTGGCCGGCATCGAGCAGGGCCTCGCCGAGGTGCGCGACGCGCTCTTCAATCTGACCCCGGCGGAGAATCTGGTCGGCTTCAATGAAGCCGTAGACGGGCTGGCGCAGAAGATCGACCTCATTGTCGGGCAGAACGACCCGGCGACGTTGCAACAGCTGGAACAGGCCATCAGCACGCTGCGCGGCATGACCGCCCATGTGGCCTCCGACGAGGCGGTCAGCGCGCTGGCCGCCGAAGTGCAGGCGCTTGGCGAAAAGGTCGACCACATCGCCGCCACCGCCGGCGCCAGCGACGCGCTCGGCCATCTTGAGCAGCGTATCGACGCGCTCAGCCACGCGCTCGCCGAGCGCGCGCAGGCGGGCAACACTGTTCCGCCGCACCTCGAGGCGCTGGTTCAGTCGCTGGCCGACAAGATCGAGCAGATCCAGTATTCGCGCAGCAATGACGACGTCGTGGTCAGCCATCTGGAAGACCGCATCGTCAAGCTCGTGGAGAAGCTCGACGCATCCGACTCGCGACTGGCCCACCTGGAGGCGATCGAGCGCGGACTCGCCGATCTGCTCGTCCACATGGAAGACATGCGAGCCAGCAGGGCAGCGGAAACCGCTGTCGCCGGCAATGCGACGGTGGACGTGCTCAAGCAGGACATCGCCCGCACCAACGACGCCATCGACGCGGTGCACGGCACGCTCGGCCATGTCGTCGACCGTCTGGCCATGATCGAAGAGGACATGCGCAGCAGCCGTGCCGCGCCCGCCCCCGCATTCCACGATGACGCGGAACCGCTCGAACTCACGCAACCGATCGGCAAGGTGACGGCGCGGCTGGTTCCGGACATGCCGGAGGTATCGCCGGAGCCGACGCTTCAGCCGCAACTGCCGCCAGCGCATGAACCGCAGGCATGGGAGCCGCTGCAGGAGCAGCTGCAGGCCGCGGAGCCGTTCCCGTCACAATTCGCCGGGCCGCCGCCACTTGCCGAGCCGCCGCCGCAGGCGGCACCGGACGCGGCCAGGTCCACTGCGTCCAGGCGCCTGCCGCCGGCCACGCAGCTTCCGATCAATCCGGACCTGCCACCCGATCAGCCACTTGAACCCGGTTCGGGACCGCCGCGCGGCGACGCCGGTGCCCGCATTGCCGCTTCGGAGGCCGCCCTTGGCGGCGCCGGAGGAAATGCAGCGCCGGGCAGCAAGTCGAACTTCATTGCGGCCGCCCGCCGCGCCGCGCAGACCGCGATGCAGACCGAGGCACCGGCACCTGCAGCGCCGGTCGAGGAGATCTACGAGGAGGCCGGCTCTTCCCGCAGCACGATCATGAAGCGCGTCAAGTCGCTCTTCATCACGGCGAGCGTCATCGCCATCGTGGTGGGATCGGCGCAGATCGCAAGCAAGATGTACCTCGGCGGCTACTTCGGCAGTGACCTGCTGCCGGCCGCGATAACCGGGCAACAGGCCGATGCCGGCGCCACACCGCAGGAGCCGGCCGCGTCCGAGGCGATCACGCAAGCGCCCGTGGAGCCGGTCGCGAACGAATCCGTTGCGCAAGTGCCGGCGCCGCCGGCACAGGAACCGACCGACGCCCGGCGGATCGCACAGGCCACGCCGGGCGACAGCCTGCTGGCGCCTTTTCCGGCGACACTGCCCGGCACATTCCCGACGGCAACTATCGCGCCGCCGGCGCAGCCGGCAGCTCCCGCCACGACCGTTGCCACCCTTCCGCCCGCCGATCCGCGCGACGCATCGACTCTTCCCGGCGATATCACCGGAGCAATTCCGCGTGCCGCCCGGCCGCAGGCGACCCCGCCGGAAGGCGAGGATACGTTGCCGACCGCAATCGGCGGCCCGACCCTGCGCAAGGCCGCACTCGCGGGCGATCCTGCCGCCGCCTACCAGGTGGGCCTGCGTTTCGCCGAAGGCCGCGGTGTAACGGTCAATCTGTCCGAGGCGGCGCGCTGGTACGAACGCGCGGCGAGCAAGGGCCTCGTGCCTGCCCAGTTCCGCTATGCCAGCATGCTGGAGAAGGGCCGCGGCGTACGTAAGGACCTGGCCCGTGCCCGCCGGCTCTATCTGGCCGCCGCCGGACAGGGCAACGCCAAGGCCATGCACAACCTTGCTGTGCTGTATGCCGAGGGCATCGACGGCCGCCCGGATTACGGAACCGCGGCCAAATGGTTCAGCAAGGCCGCCGAGCACGACGTCGCCGACAGCCAGTACAATCTCGGTATCCTGTACGCGCGCGGGATCGGCATCACGAGGAATATGGCCGAGTCCTACAAGTGGTTTGCCCTCGCCGCCGGCCACGGCGACCAGGAAGCCGCGCGGAAACGGGACGACGTCGCCGCCGGCATGGACCCGGCCGAACTGGCCGCCGCCCGCCATGCCGCAGAGACGTTCCGGCCCGCACCGCAGCCGCAGCAGGCCACGACCGTGCCCGAGCCGCCGGGCGGCTGGGACCGGGGCACCGGCAAGGCGACGCCGAGGGCCAAGCCGCAGGCCGGCCCGTTGTCGCTCGGCGCGTTGAGCGCAGGAAAACGGTGAACAAGCGCGGCCTTTTGCCCAAAGTGGTGCCCGCGCGCGATTAGATCGCTAAGATCGGTATCGGATTGCAGCCAGAGTCGGCGGCGTCGGTGACGCCACGGCGCGGGCCGCATGGTGAGTTGTCGGGCGTTGCCCTCCGGCCGGCGGCGCACGAGCCTCGAACGCCGGACATCATCCCTTGCAGATCTACCTTCCGATCGCCGACATACCCGTCAACATCTTCCTGGTGTTGGGGATGGGTCTGGCGGTCGGCTTCCTCTCCGGCATGTTCGGGATCGGCGGCGGATTCCTGCTGACGCCGCTGCTGATCTTCGTCGGAATCTCGCCGGCGGTCGTGGTGGCCAGCGTGTCGCCGCAGATCGCCGCCTCGCTGTTCACCGGCTTCCTCACATACTGGCGCCGGCGCGCCATCGATTTCGCGCTTGCGGCGATGCTGCTGTCCGGCGGCATCATCGGAACGGTCACCGGCGTCTGGCTGTTCACCATGCTGCGCTCGGTCGACCAGCTCGATCTGCTGATCGGGCTCGCCTATGTGATCCTGCTCGGCACCGTCGGCGTCCTGATGATCAGCGAGAGCGCGCGCGCCATCATGCGCGCGCACCACGGTCTGCGCGCCGACATGCGCCGCCCGGGCAGTCACGTCTGGTTCCACCACCTGCCGCTCAAGCTCCGGTTCAAGCGCTCGCGCATCTACGTGTCGGTGATCCCGGTCTGGGCGATCGGCGCCATCATCGGCTTCATCGGCGCGGTTCTCGGCGTCGGCGGCGGATTCATGCTGGTGCCGATGCTGATCTATCTGCTGCGGGTGCCGACGGCGACCGTGATCGGCACCTCGATGGTGCTGACCCTCGTCACCATGATCGCGGCGACCATCCTGCATGCGACGGCCAACCATCTCGTTGACGCCGTGCTCGCATTGATCCTGATGATCGGCGGCGTCGTCGGCGCGCAGTTCGGGGCGCGGGCGGGTCAGAAGATCCGCGGCGAGCGCCTGCGCATGCTGCTCGGCCTCCTCGTTCTGCTGGTCGGCATCCGCTTCGCCATCGACCTGGTGGTGACGCCGGACGATCTCTACTCGATCCGCCACGTGAGGGATCTGTAGATGCGGCGGCTCGCACTCATCCTGCTGATCCTCGCCGCCGGCGTGCCGCCCGCCGTCGCCGAGCGGCTGGTGGTGTCGCTGTCCAATCACCGGGTGCAGATCACGTCGAACTTCACCGGCGAGGATCTCGTGCTGTTCGGCACCATCGAACCCGACAAGGGCAAGACCACGCGCCCGGCCGGCTACGATCTGGTGGTGACGGTGACCGGGCCGCGGCAGACGTTGCGCACGCGACGCAAGGAGCGGGTGCTCGGCATCTGGGTCAACACCGCCTCGCGCGATTTCGTGAACGTGCCGACCTATCTCGCCGTGCTCAGCAACCGCCCGGTCACCGAGATCGCCGACGCGGAAACGCGGCGGCGCCTGCAGATCGGGCTCGACAGCTTCCTGCTGCCCCAGCGCATCGGCCCCGATGTCGCCGACACGGTGTTGACCGACCCGTTCCGTACCGCCTTCGTGCGGCTGGAGCAGGATCGCAGCGTCTACCGCGAATCGCCGACCGCGGTGACGTTCCTGACGCCGGCCGTGTTCCGGGCCGCCATTCCGCTGCCGGCCGACGCGCCGACCGGTACCTACGAGATCGACGTCAAGCTGTTCGCCGACGGCGCCATGATCGAGCGCACCGCCTCGGCGCTGGAAGTGATCAAGGCCGGATTCGAGCAATACGTCGCCGAGGCGGCGGCCAATCACGGCTTTCTCTACGGTCTCGCCACCACGCTGATGGCGCTGCTGACCGGCTGGCTCGCCAGTGTGGTGTTCCGCAGGGACTAGTCAGGCAGGCAGCGCCGGACGGCGAAGGCGTAGAGCCGCTCCTCGCCCAGCAGATGCGCGGTGAAGGCGAGCGTGCCGAACAGGTCGGCAAAGGCGGAATTGCGGACGTTCAGGCCGCCGGTGAAGGCGCCGAAGGCCGGCATCACCATGCGCATCCTGTCGGCGGCGAAGCAGCGCCGGCTGACCGCGCGGCCACGGCGGGCGACGCGCGCCACCGGATGCAGATGACCGGCGATTTCGCCGTCGGCACCGGTCGGCTCGTGGCGGAACGTCAGCGCGCCGGCCGAAAACTCCGCATGAAACTCGCCGCCGATATTGTCCGCCGGCGCGGGATCATGATTGCCGGCGAGCCAGACCCAGTCGCGGCCGCGCTGCAGGCCGCGCAGGGCGGCGCGGTCGTCCGCACCAAGGCGCGCGGGACCGCCGCCGTCATGGAAGCTGTCGCCGAGCGCCGCCACGACGCGCGGGGCATATCGCGCGATCAGACGGCCGAGGCGGGCCAGCGTTGCCGCACTGTCGTATGGCGGCAGCAACATGCCGCGGGCCGCAAAGCTCGAGCCTTTTTCCAGATGCAGGTCGGCAACCGCCAGCAGGCCATGCTCGGGCCAGTACAGCGCACCGGCCGGATCGGCACGCAATGCGACGCCGGCCACGACGATGTCATGGCCGGCCGGCTTGCCCCCGATTGCAGCCCCGATCCCGATCACTTCATCGCTTCCTGCACCAGCTCGTCGGCTGCCTCGGCCAGCAGCGCGTCGGCCGCCTCGCCGTAGACGGTCTCGCGGCCGATCTCCAGCAGCGCCGGAACCGCCAGCGGCGAGACGTGATCGAGCGTCTTATGAACGATTCGGCCCCGGATGCGCGAGAGCATGTCCGACAGCCGCCGGATGTCGAGCAGGCCGCCGGCCGCATCGGCGCGCGCCGCACGCAGCAGGATATGATCGCCCTGGTGCTTGCGCAAAACGTCGTAGACCAGGTCTGTGGAAATGGTCAGCTGGCGGCGCGACTTCTCCTCGCCGGGAAAGCGGCGCTCGATCAGCCCGGCGATGATCGCGCAGTTACGGAAGGTGCGCTTCATCAGCGCCGATTCGGCGAGCCATGCCTCGAGGTCGTCGCCCAGCATGTCGGCGTCGAACAATTGCGCGAGCGAAAGGTCGCCGCGCCGGATATGCAGGGCGACATCGCCGAGGCCCCAGACCGCCAGCGCGTATTCATTGGCGACGAAGCCGAGCGGCCGCAGCCGGGCGCGCTCCAGCCGGCGGGTGAGCAGCATGCCGAGCGTCTGGTGGGCGAGCCGCCCCTCGAACGGATAGCAGACGAGATAATGTTTCGCGGCGCGCGGAAAGGTCTCGACCAGCAGGTCGCCGGGACGCGGCAACAGCGAGCGCCACTGCTGGATCTCGAGCCACTCGCGCACCTGCTCCGGCAATGCCCGCCAGGCCTTTGGTTCCGCCAGCAGCGCGCGCACGCGCGCGGCCAGATAGGTCGACAGCGGAAACTTGCCGCCCTCGTAGGCCGGCACTTTCGGGTCGGTGGCGCTGGCGCGCGAGACATAGACCTCGTCCTCGACCAGCGCCTCGTATTTGAGGATCTCGCCGGCGAAGACGAAGGTGTCGCTCGGCGTCAGGGTCTCGATGAAGTATTCCTCCACCTCGCCGAGCAGCCGCCCGCCGCGCGGCACGATGGCGCCGCTGGCGCGCGAACGCACCAGGCG
>CAZUDR010000083.1:8658-10167 GCA_964618715.1 uncultured Undibacter sp.
GCAGCCGCCCGCCGCGCGGCACGATGGCGCCGCTGGCGCGCGAACGCACCAGGCGCACCTTGAGCATGTCGGCCTCGACGATCGTGCCCACGTTCATGCGGTAGCGCTGCGCCACGCGCGGATGGGTGATGCGCCAGCGCCCGTCCCTGCCCTGCCTGATTTTGGCGAAGCGCTCATAGGCCTTCAGCGCGTAGCCGCCGGTGGCGACAAAATCGACCGCGGCGTCGAAATCGGCGCGCGCCAGCGCGGCGTAGGGCGCGGCAGCGCGCACCTCGTCGTAGAGGCCGTCGGCGAGAAAGGGCTCGCCGCAGGCACGGCCAAGGATGTGCTGGGCGAGGACGTCGAGCGCGCCGGTGCGGGCCTGCGGGGTGTCCTGCGCATTTTCCGCCACCGCATCGATGGCGGCGCGGCATTCCAGCACCTCGAAGCGGTTGGCCGGCACCAGCACGGCCTCCGACGGCTCGTCGAGCCGGTGGTTGGAACGGCCGATCCGCTGCATCAGGCGTGAAGAACCCTTCGGCGCGCCGACATTGATCACCAGATCGACGTCGCCCCAGTCGACACCGAGATCGAGCGACGAGGTACACACCACCGCGCGCAGCCGGCCGGCGACCATGGCACCCTCAACCTTGCGACGCTGCGCGACGTCGAGCGAGCCGTGATGCAGGGCAATGGCGAGGTTGTCATCGTTGACGCGCCACAGTTCCTGAAAGAGGAATTCGGCCTGACTGCGCGTGTTGACGAAGATGAGCGTGGTCCTGTGGCTCTTCACGAGATCGTAGATCTCGCCGAGCGCGTGGCGCGCGGAGTGGCCGGCCCAGGGCAGATGCTCCTGCGTATCGAGCATTGTGACCTGCGGCGCGGCGCCGGCATCCGCCACCACCAGATCGGCGCGCGCTTCACCGCCCGGCGGCTGCGGCACCAGATAGCGGCAGAGTTCGTCGGGTTCGGCGACAGTCGCCGAAAGGCCGACGGCGGACAGCTGCGGCGCCAGCGCGAACAGCCGCGCAAGCCCGAGCGACAGCAGGTCGCCGCGCTTCGACGTCACCAGCGAATGCAGCTCGTCGAGCACCACGCGCCTGAGCGTGCCGAACAGATACGGCGCGTCGGCCGAGGCGAGCAGCAGCGCAAGCTGCTCGGGCGTGGTGAGCAGGATGTCCGGCGGATGGCGTCGCTGCCGTTGCCGCCTGGAGGCGGGCGTGTCGCCGGTGCTGGTCTCCAGCCGCACGTTCAGCGCCATTTCCCTGACGGGAATTTCCAGGTTGCGCGCAATGTCAACCGCCAGCGCCTTGAGCGGGGAGATGTACAGTGTGTGGAGGCCTCTTCCTTCTCCCCGCTTGCGGGGAGAAGGTGGCGAGGCGCGCAGCGCCGAGCCGGATGAGGGGGCCGCGCCGCTCAACGCTTGCGTCGAGGGGGGGGGGGGGGGCGGCCCGCGGGCGCCGCGCCCCCGCCCCGGGGGCGCCCCGGGGGGGGGGCGAGATACGCGGGCCGCGCCCCGACGCCGCGGCG
>CAZUDR010000084.1:0-10130 GCA_964618715.1 uncultured Undibacter sp.
CTGTTGGCGAACCTGTCGGATGCTGCGACACTGGCGCCGGCGGAAATGACCTGGGGCGAGCCCGTCTGGGGTGGTGCGCCAACGCGCGAACTGGCGCCCTGGTCGGTGTATGCCGCGATCGGAGGGCGTTGATGGCGTCAGTGGTGCCGCTGGCAACCTACCGGCTGCAGCTCACCCGGGACTTCGATTTCGACGCGGCCGCCGCGCTCGCGCCCTATCTCAGCCAATTGGGCATCACCCATCTCTACTCGTCGCCCTTCCTCAAGGCGCGCCCGGGCAGCACTCACGGATACGACATCGTCGATCACGACCGGATCAATCCGGAACTCGGCGGCGAGGAAGGTTTTGCCCGGCTGAGTGCCGCGTTGAAGGCGAACGACCTCAAGCTGATCCTCGATTTCGTGCCCAACCATATGGGTGTCGGCCACGCCGACAATCAGTGGTGGCTCGACGTGCTGGAATGGGGCCCGCGCTCGCCCTATGCCATGGCCTTCGACATCGACTGGGACGCGCTGCCGCACCGGCGTCATCCCGGCGTGCTGCTGCCGATCCTCGGCCGCCCCTACGGCGAGGTGCTCCAGCACGGCGAGATCACGCTCAAATACGACGCGGAGACCGGCAGCTTCGCCGCCTGGTATTTCAGCCACAAGCTGCCGATCAATCCGCAGCGCTACGGCGAAATGCTGCGCACCATCGTGGCCGCGGCCGGCGCGGCGGACGAGCCGCCCGGCCGCGCGCTGCTGGCGCTGGCCGACGAGTATCCCGGCATAAACCAGCCCTCCTACCGCGAGGCACCCGACTTCAAACGCAGACTGCGCGAGATCGAGGGCGCCGCGGCAGTGATCGAACGCGGCCTGAGCGCCTATTCAAGCGACAGCGAGGCGGGAGCCGCTGCGCTCCACCGCCTGCTCGAGCGCCAGCACTATCGCCTGGCCTACTGGCGCATCGCCGTTTCGGCAGTGAACTACCGGCGCTTCTTCGACATCAACGAACTCGCCGGCCTGCGGGTTGAGCATCCCGCGACGTTCCGCGCGCTGCATGGCCTGGTCGCGCGGCTCATTGCCAACGATCAGTTGCAGGGCCTGCGCCTCGACCATATCGACGGCCTGCGCGATCCGGCGCAGTACACGCGCCGCCTGCGCCAGCTCATCCACAAGGTGCGCGGCCGGGCGCGGCGCAGCGGCGCCTTCTACGTCGTGGTCGAGAAGATCCTCGCCGACGGCGAGCCGATGCCGAACCTGCCAGGCGTCGCCGGCACCACCGGCTACGAATGGCTCAACGTGATCTCGCGCGTGCTGGTCGATGGCAAGGGCCTCGACCCGCTGGAACGAACCTGGCGCGCCTTCTCCGGCGAACACGCAAGCTTTGCCCGGATCGTGGAGGCCGCCAAGCAGCGCGTCATCGAGACCATGCTGGCGAGCGAATTCACCGTGCTGTGTGGCCAGCTCGCGCGCATCGCCGCCGGGCATTTTTCCACCCGCGACTACACCGTCGACCGCCTGCGCGCCGCCCTGCAGGAATACGTCATCGCGTTCCCTGTCTATCGCACGTATGTGACCGCCGCCGGCGCCTCGCCCCGCGACCGCAAGCTGATCGAGGACACCATCGCGCTGGCGCGCGCCCGCTGGCGCGGTCCCGACCCGGACGTGTTCGATTTCCTGCGCGATGTCATCACCCTCGATCTCGCCGCCAATCCCGGCTACAGCGCGCCGCGCGTCCGCAACTTCGCACTCAAGCTGCAGCAGTTCACCGGACCGCTGACTGCGAAGGCGCTGGAGGACACCGCCTTCTACCGCTACCACCGGCTGATCGCGCTCAACGAGGTCGGTGGTGATCCGGCAGAGCCCGCGCTGGATCTCGAGGAATTCCACCAGCGCCAGCAGCACCACGCCAGCACCTTCCCCGGCGGCCTGACCGCCACTGCCACCCACGACACCAAGCGCGGAGAGGATGCCCGGGCCCGTATCCTTGCCCTCTCCGAGCTGGCGCAGGACTGGGATACCGCCGTGCGCGGCTGGCGCGCGCAGAATGCGCTGCTGGTGCAGCAGGTCGACGACGAGCGCCGACCCTCGCTGGGGCATGAATACATGCTCTATCAGGCGCTGATCGGCGCGTGGCCCGAAGCGATCGACCGCAGCTTTGTCGAGCGGATGTCCGCCTACGCTGTCAAGGCGGCGCGCGAGGGCAAGGAGGAAACCAGCTGGACCAATCCCAACGAGGCCTACGAGGCAGGATTGCAGCAATTCCTGCGGAGTCTGCTCGACGAACAGACCTCGCCGGCGTTTCTTGCCTCGTTTCGCGAGTTCGCGGAACGAACGGCGCTGATCGGCGCCCTCAACGGTTTGTCACAGCTGGCGCTCAAGGGGCTGGCGCCCGGCGTATCCGACTTCTACCAGGGCACCGAGTTCTGGGATTTTTCCCTGGTCGACCCGGACAACCGGCGGCCGGTCGATTTTACCGCCCGCGAGCAGGCTCTGGCGGCGCCGATTCCCGGATGGCCGGAACTGGCGGCAAACTGGCGCGACGGCCGCATCAAACTGGGGCTGACCCGGACCTTGCTGCGCTTGAGGCAGGAACTTGCCGAAATTTTCAGCAACGGCAGCTATGAACCGCTGCCGGTGACCGGCAACCACGCCGGCCACGTCATCGCTTTTGCCCGAAATCACAAGCGTCAGCGGCTCATCGTCGCCGTCGGTCGTCATTTTGCGCCGTTGACCGGTGGCGGCCTGCACTGGCCGGACGCTTTCGAGGCCACCATACCTCTCGGCGCCACGGCCAATTATGCCGATGTCATCGATACGTATTCGAACCTTCGCACAAACGAATTAAATCTCGCCCATCAGTTTCGACATCTGCCGGTATGTGTGCTCCGCCGCGTCTGATCGCATTGCGCAACTTTGGTACGGCTCTTGCTTGGAACAATTCGACAAAATTGTGCGTGCCCGGGAACCGGTACGCCCTGCTCCGCGTTGTTCGCAAGGTGCGGGATAAAGCCGGTCGGGCATCGATTTCAAATCAGGGGGCTTCGTTTCCAGCCACGCCCATGAAAAATAAGTTCACAGGGCAAATTGATCTGCATCAAGGCCGCCCGGCCGTGGCCAGTTCTCATCATTCAGGGTTCCACGCTTCGAACGATTTCCGGCGAGTCGCGTCATGACAGTGCTCGACATCGTCGTTTCCAACCGGGTGGCACGCATTGTGCCGGGCGGGCCCATGATCGGCGGCTTGGCCGCCGCGCTGCTGCCGGCAGTCAGGAAGTCAGGCGTAATCTGGTTCGGTGCGAGCGGAAAGCTGCGCGACCTGGCCGAAGACGCGACCCCCCTGGTCGAGGTGGAAAGCTACGGTCGCGGCGCGATCGCCAGGGTCGACATGCCCGCACGGCATCACCGCGGCTTCTATTCCGGCTATTCGAACTCGGCCCTGTGGCCAATCCTGCATTCCCGGGTCGACCTTGTGCGCCATACGGCCGGGGACTTCGCCTCCTACTGCGCCGTGAACCGCTACATGGCGCGCACGCTCGCCGCCTTCGGCGATGCGGATTCCGCGTTGTGGATCCACGACTACCACTTCCTGACGCTCGGCCGCGAGCTGCGCCGGCTCGGGGTCCGGCGCAAGATCGGCTTCTTCCTGCACACGCCCTGGCCGGGGCGCCGCACCTGGGCGCAGCTGTCGCAACACCGCGAACTGGCGGAAGCGATGCTGGCCTATGACCTTGTCGGCTTCCAGACCGACGAGGATCGCGACAACTTCGCCGCGCTGCTGCGGCACGAGCTGCGCGTGCCGTGCAACGGCCTGAACTTCAACGGCCGCTACGGCACCTGCCGGCTGGCCACCTTCCCCATCGGCATCGACGCCGAGGACTTCGCGGACAGCGCGCTCAGATCCGGCGACGACCCCGAGGTGAAGCGGCTGCGCGACACCCTGACCGGGTCCAGGCTGATCATCGGGGTCGACCGCGTCGACTACACCAAGGGGCTCGCCCAGCGCGTGCGGGCCTTCGACCATCTGCTCACCCGCAGCCCCGGCCTCCGGCACAAGCTGTCCATGCTGCAGATCGGCGTGCCTTCGCGCGGCGAGATCGACTGCTATCGCGCGCTGCAGCGCGAAATGACCAGCCTCGTCGGCGAGGTGAACGCGCGCCATGGCGACGTCGACTGGACGCCGATCCGCTACATCAACAGGTCCTTCGCCCAGCCGACGCTCGCCGGCTTCTACCGGGCGGCAGCGGTCGGTCTGGTGACGCCGCTGCGCGACGGCATGAACCTGGTGGCGAAGGAATACGTTGCCGCCCAGAACCCCGAGGATCCGGGCATGCTGGTGCTGTCGAAGTTTGCCGGCGCCGCGCAGGAACTCGACGCCGCCCTTCTCGTCGATCCATACGATCCCGAAACCGTGGCGCGGCAGATTGCGGCGGCACTGGTGATGCCGCGCGAGGAACGCCGCGCGCGCTGGCAGGGCATGATGGACGCGCTGCTGCGCAACTCGATCCACACCTGGTTCTCGGACTTCATGCGGGTGCTGAAGACGCCGCAACGGGAAAACGTTTTTCCGCTGGTGCCGGCCCGCATTTCGCCGATGCGCGTCGGCGCGGGCAGCCAGGCCTGGGTGGCCTATCCCTGACGGCGCGCATCGCGGCCGCTATGACGCCGCGCTCTCCGCAAATCCCATCGCGTCCAGCCGCTCCGCGCTGGCGAGGATATCGCGGTCGGCATCGCGCGAGATGATCTCGAGCATCGGCCGCGCCGTATAGCCGACGGCGGCCAGCGCCCGCGGTCTCTCCGCGAAAGGCACGGTGCCCATCCCGACCGGATCGTGGCGGAACACGTCCCGTCCCGTGTCCGACAGGTGCACGAGTTCGAGCCGTTTGCGACAGCGTCTGAGCCCGTCGGCGAAATCTTCCGCGATGAAATGCGCGTTGGCGATGTCATAGATAAGGCGTACCGCGTCGCTACCGTAGCGATCGAGGCTTGCCATCACACCTCGAACGGTCGGATTCCACGTGGTCGTCACGTTCTCGACCCACAGTGCCGTGCCGGATGCGTCTGCAATCGGTCCGAGCCGGTCAAGCGGCGCATGACTTGCCGAAGACGGCGGCCGCGCGGCAGCGGGTGCCCAAACAGCCCGGTAAATGCGCCGCAAAAAAATGGCACGCCGCCTTAATTGCGGTCGATCAGGGCCGCAGACTGTGGCCGCGCCGAAAGGCAGTTCAAGGAGAGGGTGCAGTCATGTCAAAGACGCGAATGATCGCTCTGGCGGGTACGTTGCTGGCGGCTGGCCTGATGCCGCATCCGCAAACCGCATCCGCCGCACCGGTTCACGGCGCCTCGGCCGTCGGGAACGCAATGCCGGGACACGTCGAAACCGTGGGCTGGCGTGGCAGGAGATGGTACGGCGGATGGGGCGGTTTCGGTGCCGGCCTGGCCGCCGGCGCAATCGTCGGCGGACTGCTGGCGGCACCGTATTATTATCGGCGGCCCTATTACGACGCAGGCCCCGCCTACTACTACTACGATGGTCCCGGTGACGACGCGGTCGAATATTGTCTCCGGCGATTCCGGTCGTACGATCCGTACAGCGGCACCTATCTGGGCTACGACGGCTATCGGCACCCGTGCCCCTGAATCGATGAGGCGAGACGGGCTCTCTCATATTCCTGAGTCCGGCAAGGAGACCTGGCTGACAGAGTGCCCAATGCCTCCGGGCATGAGACGCTTTGACGACCTTGGTCGGGAGAACTAGATTTCCCGCTCCTGCAGGAGTGTTTCGGGACAGACCGGTTCTCCGGCGGACAGGAAGCCCCCATGCCTTCTGAAGCCCTGCCGATCGTCGCCATCGCAACCGGTGACCCCGCCGGCATCGGACCTGAAATCAGCATGAAGGCCGCGCTCGACCCGGGCGTGCGCGCCGTTTGCCGGCCCATCCTCGTCGGCGACCCGGACGTGGTGGCCCGCCATGCGCAAGCCTGCGGCATTGACGCGGATATCCGCAGCGTCGACCGCATCTCCGATGCGGTCGCGGCAAACGGCGCGCTCGGACTGCTCGCCGCCTCTTCGTCCGAGGCCGCGGACATCGCCTTCGGCGAGACGAGTGCCGCGAGCGGGCGCGCCTCGCTGGCTGCGGCACGGGCCGCGATCCAGGCGGCGCTCGCCGGCGACGTCGACGCCGTCGTCGCCGCGCCACAGAACCAGACCTCCATCGCGCTCGCCGGGATCGAGTTCGACGGCTACCCCTCCTTTGTTGCCCGCGAGACCGGCCTCGACCGCCACGACGTGTACCTGATGCTCTGCTTCGGCGACACCAGGGTCGTGCATTGCACGCTGCACGTCAGCGTCAGGGAGGCGATCTCGCTGATTACCCGCGAGCGCGTCGGCCATGTGATCGCAACCGCGGATCGCACGCTCAGGCGCCTCGGCATCGCTGAACCGAAAATCCATGTCAGCGGGCTCAATCCGCATGCCGGCGAAGGCGGTCTCTTCGGCAGCGAGGAGAACGACATCATCAAGCCGGCGATCGACGAGGCCGTCAAAGCCGGGATTCGCGTATCGGGCCCGTTCGGCGCGGACACCATGTTTCACAAGAAGGACAGCGACGCGTTCATCGTCATGCTGCACGACCAGGGGCACATCACGGCAAAGCTGCTGGCCCGCAACGCGACCGCCGGCCTCGCCATCGGAAGCCCGATCCTGTTCTCGTCGGTAGCGCACGGCAGCGGGCACGACATCGTCGGCAAGGGCGTCGCCGACCCGAAAGCCATGATCGAGGCCATTTCCCGCCTGGCAAGGGCCGGGCACGGTCAGGTCGCGGCGCAGGCTGCGCAATAGAGCGCGCGCCGGTCAGATTTCAGATTTCGATAAAGATGCTGTCGTCCTCGACGCGAACCTTGTAGGTCCTCACCGGAACCATGCAGGGTGGCCCGACCACGTCCCCGGTCCGCACATTGAACTGCCCGCCGTGGAAATTGCACTCGATGATGTCGCCATCCAGATAACCCTCGGACAGGGAACCCGGTCCGTGCGTGCAGGCATCGTCGGTGACGAAGAATTCGCCGTCGACATTGTAGACCGCGAAAGCATTGTCGCCGGCTTCCACCTTCAGCACATCTCCGTCGGTGACATCGGCGACGCCGCACAGGCGGATCACGGTCGGTGCGGGCGGGTTCGGCGGGCTGGCCATTGATCGCTGTCGGGTCGCTATACTATATTTGTGTGCGTGGATTGGCGTTGTATACGTTCGGCCGTCCCGTTTTGACAACCGCCCATTTTCAGCCAGACAGCGCATTTACTGATCGACCGCGGAGTTCTCGCAAAACCGGAGTCGCGCGATGCTCAGAAAGGAACAAGGCGATCTGCTGACCCGGACCGGCCCCGGGACGCCCGCCGGGACGTTGTTCCGCAGTTACTGGATTCCGGCGTTGCTGGCGTCCGAGCTCCCCGACAACGACTGCCCTCCGGTGCGCGTGAAGCTTCTCTCGGAGCGCCTGCTGGCGTTTCGCGACAGCAAGGGCCGGCTGGGTCTGATCGATGAATTCTGCGCACATCGCGGCGTCTCGTTGTGGTTCGGGCGCAACGAGGAGGACGGCCTGCGCTGCCCGTATCATGGCTGGAAATACGATTACACCGGCCAGTGCATCGAGGTGCCGTCCGAACCGGTCGAAAGCGGGTTCTGCAAGAAGATCAAGCTCAAGTCTTATCCGCTGATCGAACGCGGCGGCGTTCTGTGGACCTATATGGGGCCTGCCGGGCAGCAGCCGCCACTTCCCGAGTGGGAGTTTGCGCAGGTTCCGCCCGGGCAAACCTTCTCGTCGAAACGAATTCAGGAATCGAACTGGCTGCAGGCGATGGAAGGCGGCATCGATTCCAGCCACGTCTCGTTCCTGCATCGCGGCGAACTGAATACGGATCCCCTGTTCCGCGGCGCCAGGGCCAACCAGTACAATCTGCGCGACTCGCGGCCGGTGTTCGAGGTGGTCGAAAGCGCCGGTGGCCTGCTCATCGGTGCCCGCCGCGAGGCGGACGACGGAAATTACTACTGGCGCATCACGCAATGGGTCATGCCCTCGTTCACGATGATCGCGCCGCGCGGCAATCATCCGGTCCACGGGCATTTCTGGATTCCGATCGACGACGAGAACTGCTGGACGTGGAGCTTCGACTACCATCCGACGCGCGCGTTGACGGCGGAGGAAGTCAAGGCCATGCGCGACGGCAAGGGCATTCACGTGAAATATGTGCCGGGCACGTTCCGTCCGCTCGCCAACAAGGATAATGATTACCTGATCGACCGCGAGGCCCAGAAGGCCGGACGAACCTTCAGCGGCGTTGAAGGCATCGCGATGCAGGATGCCTCGCTGCAGGAAAGCATGGGGCCGATCGTCGACCGCACCAAGGAGAACCTGGTGTCGACCGACAACGGGATCATCATGGCGCGCCATCGCCTGCTGCGGACGATCAAGGCCATGATGGACGGCAAGACCGCAACGCCGCCCGGCGTCGACGTCGAACATCAGCGGGTACGCTCCGCGGCCGTCGTCCTGCCTCCCGACAAGCCCTTCATCGATGCGGCGAAAGAAGCCTTGACCGTTCGCGCGGGTACGGCCCATGCCTCGGTTTGAGCATTCCATGTCCCGGCATGACCATGCAGAGTGAATCGGCCCGCGCCGCCAGCGCCAGCGAGGCGCTCTTCCGCATCGACGATCCCAACTCGCGCCCGCGCGCCATCAAGGTCATCGCGCTCGACCGCGAGAGCGAGGCCGTCGTCAAGCGGCTGGCCCGGTCCGGCTGGACGAATGCATCCTTCCTGATCGCGCCGGCAGGCGACCCGCCGCGCGGCGAGCGGTTCTCCATGAACGGGTGGCTCAGCGATCTCGCCGGTCAAACGCTGGATCTCGTCGATGAAATCGACAAATCCGACCTCGTGGTGATGATCGCGACTGCGGGCAGCAACACGGAAACCGCCTCCATCATCGGCGAGGCCTGCAGCCTCAAGCGCGTCATGACCACGGCCCTGGTTCTCGCCGAGCCCACGGTACCGGATGCGGCACTGTCGCGGAGCCTTTCGCAGTTGCGGCCCTGGGCGCTGATGCTGGTTGTCGCCAGCGCCGAGGACTACATCGCCGACATGCTGACGGCCCTGCGCGCGTAGGCTCGAGCGCGCGCCAGGACCGATTTCGTCCGTGATGCCCGCCAGGAGCCGGTCAGGCGGCTAGGGATGAAAGCGCGTCAGGACCGTGCGTCAGCTTGCAAACAGCACGCCCTGGTACATTTCATACTTGAGCACTTTTTCGAACAGGACATAGATGCAACCGGTCGTGACAGCGGATGCCAGCAGTGCCCGACGCACGCCGCTGCGGCCCTGAAGCAGGACAAAAAGAAAGACAAAAACGGGAATGGCCGCGACAAGGCCAACCAGCACGACGACGACAAGAAAGGCCGTCGGCCACGCCATCGCGACAAGGACCTTGCCGACGGGATAGCCCGACATTTCGTCGTTGCGTTCCCCGACAATCGTGCCGGTGAAAAAGGCCCTGACTGCGTCGCCCGCGCGCGTGCTCGTGGCGGCGATGACGTCCAGCAGGCAAAGCGCCACCAGCGTCCAGCCGACCAGCGCCGGAACCTGACGCGTTCGTCCCTCGTAGCCATAGACCGAAAGCAGAAAGCCGGCGGACAGGACCAGGACCGAGACCGGGACGAGATACGTCGAAAGGGTTGATTGGCCGCCGGCGCGCACCGGAGAGTCGTCTGTTTGCCGGCGGTATCTCCATAGCAGTCTCAGCGCCGGAGCAATCAGGATTGCAGCAACGATCACGAACAGCGCCAGCGAGATCGGCCTATTAAGAAATATTGCCGGATCGCCGTCACCAATCATGATCGCCTGGTGGTAGCTGCGTTCGGCCAGCTCGCCGAGCACCAGCGCGATGACCAGCGTGATCCTCGGATAGTCGAAGCGGATCATCAGAAACCCGACGATCCCGAACAGGACGGTCACCACGACATCGCCCACGCTGGAGTGCAATGCATAGACGCCGACCAGCGCCACCGACACGACGACCGGCGCCAGGATATGGACGTCAACAAGCGTGATCAGCGCCAGCGGCCGCGCGAGGTTGAGACCGACGGCCGACGCCAGCACCG
>CAZUDR010000085.1:0-9742 GCA_964618715.1 uncultured Undibacter sp.
TCTGCCCAAGACGCTGCGGCCCTACTCTGCCCTTTACGTTCCGGTGCGCGTGACGGGTCTTGCCCCCGGTGCGGAAGCCCGCGTGGTGGTTGCCGCGGTCGACGTGGGCATTCTCAACCTGACCAATTACAAGCCCCCGGCGCCCGACGAGTACTATCTCGGCCAGCGCCGTCTGACGGCGGAGATCCGCGATCTTTACGGCCAGCTGATCGACGGCATGCAGGGTGCGCGCGGGCAGATCCGGTCGGGCGGCGATATCAGCGCGGGGGAATTGACCGGATCGCCGCCGGCGCAGGCACCGCTCGCCCTCTATTCGGGGATCGTAAAGGTCGGCGACGACGGCGCCGCGCAGGTCAGCTTCGACATTCCCGCATTCGCCGGCACCGTGCGGGTGATGGCGGTGGGCTGGAGCAAGGACAAGGTCGGCAGGGCGACCGGCGACGTCGTGGTGCGCGATCCGGTGGTGCTGTCGGCCACGCTGCCACGCTTCCTGCGCACGGGCGACCGCGGCATGGTGCAGCTCGAGTTCGACAATGTGGAGGGGCCCGCCGGCGACTACAGCGTGACGGTGGGCGGGGAGGGGCCGGTCAAACTCGGGTCAGACGGTGCGCGCACCGTGAACCTGCCACAGAAGCACCGTGCCCGGATCAGCATGCCGGTCACCGCGAGCGGCACCGGCAGTGGTGTCATCGACGTCAAGGTCAGCGGGCCCGACGGCTTTTCGCTCGGGCGCAGCTATGCGCTTAATGTGCGTCCGGCGACGCAGACCCTGGTGCGCCGCACCGTGCGCAGGCTCGACAGTGGCGAAACGCTGACGCTGGACAAGGACATGTTTGCCGACTTTATCCCCGGCACGGGGCGGGTGGCGCTGTCGGTCGCGGTGTCCACCGCACTCGATGCTGCAACCCTGCTCAATTCGCTCGACCGCTATCCGTTCGGCTGCTCGGAGCAGATCGCCAGCGTGGCCATGGCGCTGCTTTACTCCGACGACCTCGCCGGCGAAGCGAAACTGGCCGTTGACGGCGACATCAAGCAGCGCGTCCAGGGCGCAATCGCGCGGCTGCTGTCGCGACAGGATTCCAGCGGGGCGTTCGGGCTATGGTCGGTGGGTGGCGGGGACGTCTGGCTTGACGCCTATGTAACCGACTTTCTCACCCGCGCACGCGAACGCGGGTATAGCGTGCCGGGGACGGCGTTCAGACTGGCACTTGACCGGTTGCGCAACTTTGTCGCCGGCACACCCGAGCCGGACAGGAACGGCGGCCGCGATCTCGCCTATGCTCTCTACGTGCTGGCGCGGAACGGCGTCGCCCCGGTCGGTGACCTGCGCTATATCGCTGACGTCAAGCTGGCCAACCTGCAAACACCGATTGCCAAGGCGCAGGTTGCCGCCGCGCTTGCCATGCTCGGCGACAAGACTCGCGCCGAAGAGGTTTACAATGCAGCGCTGAATGCATTGCCGGCCCGGCCGACTCTCGCAAGTTTTGGCCGGGAGGACTTCGGCTCCGAGCTTCGCGACGCCGCCGCCCTTGTTACGCTTGCTGCGGAGGGTCACGCGGCGCAGCGTGTAATCGACACCGCCATCGATCGTGTCGATGCGACCCGGCAGGTTTATTCAGCCACGTCGACGCAGGAAGATGCCTGGCTGGTGCTGGCGGCAAGCGCGCTGGCCAAGGAACTGAATGCCATCTCGCTTGTCGTTGATGGCGACAAACGCCAGGGAAGCCTCTATCGCAGTCTGCGCGCCAGCGAGTTGAATGCACCGTTGAAGGTCACCAACAGCGGTAATGGCAGGGTGCAGGCGGTTGTGTCGGTCAGTGGTGCGCCGGTCGCGCCGGAGCCGGCGGCCGAACGCGGCTTCAAGATCGAGCGTAACTACTACACCCTTGCGGGCGAGGCCGCCGATCCAGGCATGGCCAGGCAGAACCAGCGTTTCGTCGTGGTGCTCCGTATGACCGAACCGCAACCGGAGTTCGGTCGCGTTATTGTTGCGGACTATCTGCCGGCAGGCTTCGAGATCGACAACCCGAATCTGGTTTCGTCCGGAGACACGGGGCAGCTGGCGTGGATCGCGGATGCGGCCGAACCGGTGCATAGCGAATTCCGGGACGATCGTTTCACCGCTGCCTTCGAGCGCAAGAAGGATTCACCACCCGTGTTCAGCGTTGCCTATGTGGTGCGCGCGGTGTCGCCCGGACACTACGTGCTGCCACAGGCCAGGGTGGAGGACATGTACCGGCCCGATCGTTTCGGCCAGACCGGTACGGGCTCAGTCGACATCACGGCCGCTCAATGAGGCAGTCAATACAAAAAGCCCTCGGGCGCCTGGCCCCGGCGACGCGAGCGATGAGAGCCTGTGGATCGACCTGGGCGCAACGCGCCGCATCGCCGCGACTTCGTCCGCTGCGGCGCGCCTCAGGCGCTGCGCTCGCGATCCTGCTTGTTGCGGGCGCCGGGATTGCCTTGTGGGTGCATGCGCTTGGACCGGCGCCGCTTGGAAAGGATCTCGAATACTCGCAGCTGGTGCTCGATCGCGAAGGCAGATTGCTGCGCGCCTACTCCACGAAGGAAGGACGGTGGCGGCTCCCCGCCAACGTGGATGATGTTGATCCCCGCTTTCTCAAGCTTCTGTTTGCGTACGAGGACAAGCGCTTCTACCGGCATTTCGGCGTCGATCCGTTTGCGATGACGCGGGCGGCCATTCAGTTCGTCATGAACGGCGAAATCATTTCCGGCGGTTCCACTCTCACCATGCAGGTTGCCCGCCTGCTCGAGCCGCGTCGCCGCCGCAGCCTTTCTGCCAAGCTGCGCCAGATGACGCGCGCCATTCAGCTCGAGCAGGCTCTCGACAAGAACAAAATTCTTTCATTATATCTGGCACTTGCACCTTATGGCGGCAATCTCGAAGGCGTCCGCGCGGCCTCGCTTGCGTATTTCGGCAAGGAGCCGCGGCGTCTGACTCTGGCTGAAGCCGCGTTGCTGGTTGCATTGCCGCAGTCGCCCGAAACGCGTCGGCCTGACCGGCATCCGCAAACCGCGCGCGAGGCCCGAAATCGTGTTCTCGATCGCGTACTGGAAGCCGGCGCGGTGCCTGGGGACGAAGTCGCGCGTGCGAAGGCACAACCGGTCCCGCACAAGCGCAAGCAAATGCCCACGCTGGCGCCGCACAGCGCCGATCAGATTGTCGTCGCCGATCCAGGTGCCCGTGTTTACCGGCTGACACTGGAGGCGCCGTTGCAGCGACGGCTGCAGGCGCTCGCGCAGGAGCGCGCGCAGGCGCTCGGTCCCGACATTTCGATTGCAATCGTCGCTGTCGATAACGCAACCGGTGACGTGCGTGCTCGTGTCGGCTCGGCCGACTATTTTGATGTGCGCCGCCACGGACAGGTGGACATGACGCGTGCGTTGCGTTCGCCGGGCTCGACCCTCAAGCCGTTCATTTACGGTCTTGGCTTTGAGGACGGCCTCATCCATCCGGAAACACTGATCGATGACAGGCCGGTGCGCTACGGCAGCTACGTGCCTGAGAATTTCGATCTCAGTTTCCAGGGCACGGTGACGGTACGACGGGCGCTGCAGTTCTCCCTCAACGTTCCGGCAATCGCGGTGCTCGAGAAGGTTGGTGCCACTCGCTTGAGCGCGCGACTGACCCAGGCCGGGGCGGATCTGGTGCTGCCGACGGGCGAGGCGCCCGGTCTCGCCATGGGTCTTGGCGGTGTCGGTATCACGCTGTCCGATCTGACCATGCTTTACGCGGGCCTGGCGCAGTCCGGTGCGGCCGTCGCGCTTGTCGAGCGGGCAGGGCAGGCGAAGCCGGCCCCGCGTCGCCTGCTTGATCCGGTCGCTGCCTGGTATGTCGGCAACATTCTCGTCGGTGCTCCGCCGCCCGAGAACGCGCCCCGCGGCCGCATCGCCTTCAAGACCGGCACCTCGTATGGCTATCGCGACGCCTGGTCCGTCGGATTTGACGGCGAGTTGACCATCGGCGTCTGGGTCGGTCGGCCCGATGGCACTCCGGTGCCGGGACTGGTCGGCCGGGCGGCAGCCGCGCCCATCCTGTTTGACGCCTTCGCCCGCAGCGGTCGACCGGCCAGGCGTCTGGCGCAGGCGCCCAGGGGGGCGCTCGTCGCGACCACCGGCCGTTTGCCGCCACCGTTGCAGCGATTCGGCGCGGCCGCTGGGGCTGGCGTGATGAAACAGGCGCCGCGAATCATGTTTCCCCCCGATGGCGCGCAAATTGAGTTGACCGGCGGCGCCGACCCCGATCCGGTCGCTCTCAAGATTGCTGGAGGGCGGGCGCCGCTCACCGTTATGGTCAATGGTGTGCCGCTGTCCGCCCGGCGCGGCCGCCAGACGATCTTCTTCAAGCCGGATGGTCCCGGATTTGCACGACTGACAGTGATGGATGCCCGGGGCGTCAGCGACAGCGTCATGGTCCGATTGCAGTAGAGCCGGAATGACAGAGCCGGACCTTGGCACTATGGTCCGCGCGAACTCGCCGTAATCCGGAAACCGGCTCATGAGCACGACCCGCGAGGATGCGCCGCGACCACTCGCCCTGCCCAGGGGACTGGCGAGCGTGCCGCCGCCTCGCACCGGCGGGCGGCCGCGCTTCTGCTGCTGTTCTGCCTGATTGCCTTTCTTCCCGGCTTTTTCCAGATTCCACCCGTGGATCGCGACGAGGCGCGATTTGCCCAAGCCTCCAAGCAAATGATCGAAAGCGGCCAGTACATCGACATCCGCTTTCAGAAGGACGTTCGCTACAAGAAGCCGGTTGGAATCTATTGGCTGCAGGTGGCTGCGGTAGAAGCCGGCGAAGACGTCGGCATATCGCACGCGCGCACCACTATCTGGCTTTACCGGCTGCCATCATTGTTGGGTGCCATCGGCGCGGTGCTGCTCACCTACTGGACCGCACTCGTCTTCGTTGCCCGCCGAACCGCTCTCCTTTCTGCGCTGATGATGGCGAGCTCGATTCTTCTCGGCGTGGAGGCACGGCTGGCCAAGACCGACGCCATGCTGCTGCTGGTGACGGTCGCGGCGATGGGCGCGCTCGCGCGTGTTTATCTCGTCAAACGTCGTGTTCCTGGCGCCGATGTTGGCTGGATGCTGCCTTTCATCTTCTGGACGGCGCTGGCAGGCAGCGTGCTGCTCAAGGGGCCGGTGACCATCATGATCGCGGGGCTTACCGTGCTGACGCTGGTCATTTGCGATCGCTCTGGCCGCTGGTTGCCCGCATTGCGGCCGGTGAGCGGCATCGTCTGGCTTCTGCTGCTGGTGCTGCCATGGTTCGCCGCCATCGCGGCCAAATCCGGTACGACTTTCTTCGCCCACTCGGTCGGCGAAGACATGCTGGCCAAAATCGTGAGCGCGCGGGAAGGCCATGGCGCGCCACCGGGCTATTACCTGGTGTTGTTTTTCGTCACCTTCTGGCCCGCGTCGGTGCTTTCCGGCCTCGCGGTGCCGCGCGTATGGGCGGCGCGGCGCGAGCCGGGCGCACAATTCCTGCTGGCGTGGCTGGTGCCCACCTGGCTCGTCCTCGAGGCGGTGATCACCAAGTTGCCGCACTACGTGCTGCCGCTCTATCCTGCCGTTGCCATATTGATTGCCGGTGTGATCGAAGCCGACCATCTGGCGAAGGTCCGCTGGATGGTGCGTGGTACGGTCGGTTGGTTCCTTTTCCCGAGCGTCATCGCGCTCGCCATGCTGGCCGGCTTCCTGATAATCCAGAAGGATCTTGGCCTTATTGCCTGGCCCTTCGCAACGGCGGCGGTGATCTTCGGACTGTTCGCCTGGTGGCTGTATGACGTAGACGGGCCCGAACGTGCGCTCTTGCGCGGCATGATGGCTTCGGTCTTCGTTGCCATCACCGTATATGCTGTCACATTTCCCTCGCTGCCCGAACTGTTTCCCAGCAATCTGGTGGCACAAGCAGTCCGTGAGGCAGACTGCGACAATGCTCGAGTTGCCTCGACAGCCTATTACCAGGAGCCGAGCCTCGTATTTCTGTTGGGTACCAATACCAGGTTCACCAATGCCACCGGTGCAGCCGATTTCCTCAGTCGGGGTCCTTGCCGCTTTGCGCTGGTGGATGCTAGCAGCGAGCGCAGCTTCGTGCGGCGCGCCAATGCGATCGGTCTTCGCTACGCGCTCAGCGCGCACATAAAGGGATTCAACATCAGCGTCGGGCGCCCTGTCGCTCTCACCATGTTCCGCTCGATGGCACGATAATGCACGCGCCCCGGATGCCGAATAGCGGCGCCGACATTACGATCTGGTCCGTCTTGCGTCGTTGCGCCGGCAATGTCAGGACGGCCATCAAAAGTTTGCTACGCCGCCCGCCCGTGCACCGCGAGATGTGGCCGTATGCCGTCCGGCAGACGGTCATCGCCGTGGCGGTCATCGCCGCTGTCTGTCTCGTGCTGCTTTTGCTGACCGACGGGCCCGCGGTGCGTGCCGCGAGGCATCTGCCGCCCGTCATCAGCTGGACCTTCGAACAGGTCACCAGACTCGGCATGTCGGGGTGGTTTCTCTGGCCGCTCGGCATCCTGTTTCTTGCTCTGGCGGCGCTGCCGGCAGAGCGGCTGACAGCGACGTCGCAGCGCGTGCTGGCGGCAATCATGGTGAGAGTCGGTTTTCTCTTCCTCGCCATTGCCGTCCCCGGCGTCGTCGTCACCACCGCCAAACGGCTAATCGGGCGCGGCCGGCCTTACGTCGATGGTGCGCTCGATCCTTTCCTGTTTCACCCTTTCATCTGGCATGCCGACTTCGCCAGCACGCCGTCGGGTCACGCCACGACCGTTTTCTCGGTGCTGGTCGCCTTTGGCGCGCTGTGGCCACGCGCCCGCACAGCGCTCTGGATTTATGCCCTGTTGATACTGGCGAGTCGGGTGGCGGTGCTCCACCATTTCCCCAGCGACCTCTTTCTCGGCGCGATTGCAGGCACCTTGGGTGCCCTCCTGGTCCGACGCTATTTCGCCCTGCGCAGGCTCGGATTTTCCATAGGGCCTGACGGCAATCTGCACCAATACCCCGGGCCTTCGCTCAGACGGATCAAGGTGGTTGCGCGCGAACTGTTGCACGCCCGAGACTTGCGCACTCGAGGCAGGTCATGAACACAGGCGATCCGGTGGTGTCCGTCGTCGTGCCGGTTCGCAACGAAGCAGGCAATATCGCGCCGCTGGTGGCGGAAATCGCCGCCGCGCTCGACGGGAAATTCCCGTTCGAGGCGGTGTATGTCGACGATGGTTCCGTTGACGGGACGGCGGACGAACTCAAGCGCCTGATGGCCGAGTACCCCTGGCTGCGTTGCGTGCGCCACAATCGTTCCTGCGGTCAGTCGGCAGCGATCCGTAGCGGCGTGGCTGCGGCGCGTGCCCCGCTGGTTGTGACAATGGACGGGGATGGTCAAAACGATCCCGTCTTTGTGCCGGCGCTGGTGCAAGAGCTCGAAGCGGGCGTGCCACGCATCGGCCTGATTGCCGGTCAGCGCATCGGACGCAAGGCGTCGGGATTCAGGAAACTGCAATCGCGTATTGCAAACAGTGTACGCAGCGCCGTGCTGCGGGACGGTACCCGGGACACCGGATGTGGCCTGAAAGCGTTTCGCCGCGACCTGTTTATGGCGCTTCCCTATTTTGATGGTCTGCATCGCTTCCTGCCTGCGCTGGTGCGCAGGGAAGGATACGACGTGGGTTATGTCGACGTGCTCGATCGGCCGCGCGGTGCCGGCGCATCGAATTACGGCATGTGGGACCGGTTATGGGTCGGCATTCTCGATCTCGCCGGCGTCTGGTGGCTGGTCCGCCGCAGGAAACGCGTGCAGGAAATTTCGGAGAACTAGCGCGATCGCGCTGCAAGAGGAACAAGGCTCATGTTGATCGATCTCGCGCACGCCGTCGGCGGGTATCTGCACGACGTTTTCGTCATCAGCTATGACTGGTGGGTGTTGCTCGGCTTCGTCGCGCAGGCGTTTTTCACCGCCCGCTTCGTCGTTCAATGGATTGCCTCCGAGCGCGCCGGCCGCAGCGTGGTGCCGCTCGCGTTCTGGCTGCTGTCGATCGGCGGCGGCGTGCTGCTGCTTGCCTATGCGCTCTACCGGCGGGATCCCGTCTTCATCGCCGGCCAGGCGTTCGGCGTCTTCGTCTATTTCCGCAATCTCTATTTTGTCTTGCGTGAACGGCGCGAGACGGCGCAGGCCTGATCACTTCGCCGCCGCCAGTGCGGCAAATCCGTCCGCAAGATCGGCCGTCAGATCATCCGGATCTTCCAGACCGATATGAAAGCGCAGCGTCGGTCCCTCCGGCGCCCATCTGGTCGCTGTCCGGTAGCTGCTGCAGTCGAACAGGATCACCAGACTTTCGAATCCGCCCCATGAAAAGCCCATGCCGAACAGGGTGAGTTCGTCCATGAAAGCGTGCACGGCTTTTTCGCTTACGGGCTTGAGAACGACTGAGAAAAGTCCCGAAGCGCCGGTGAAGTCCCTCTGCCAGATGGCATGACCGGGATGGTCGGCCAGTGCCGGATGCAGCACACGGCTGACCTCGGGCCGTTGCTGCAGCCAGCGGGCCACATGCAGGCCGGATTCGTAATGGCGCGCCAGTCTTACGCCGAGCGTGCGCAGACCGCGCAAGGCGAGGAAAACGTCGTCCGGACCGACGCAGAGTCCGAGTGCGCGCACTGTGTCCTTCAACTTGGCCACTGTGGCGCCATTGGCCGACACACAGCCAAACATGATGTCGGAATGTCCGCCGATATATTTGGTGCCGGCCTGGATCGACAGGTCGGCGCCCAGCTCGAAGGGTTTGCAATAGATCGGCGATGCCCAGGTATTGTCCGCCAGCACAAGTACGCCTTTGTCGTGGGCGGCATTGGCGATCGCCGGTATGTCCTGCATCTCGAAGCTCTGCGAGCCCGGCGTCTCGACGAAGACCGCGCGCGTGTTCGGCCTGAACAGTTTTGCGATGTCCGCGCCCACGAGCGGATCGTAGTATGTGGTCTCCACGCCCATTCGTTTGAACACGCCGTCACAGTACACGCGCGTGGGTCGATAGACGCTGTCGGTGATCAGGATGTGATCGCCTGCACCCGCAACCGCCGTCAGCGCCGTGGCGATGGCAGAGAGCCCCGAGGGCAGCAGCGAGACGCCGGCGCACTTTTCGCCGTCGAGGGCAGCCAGAGCCTGTTCGAGTGCTTCCGTCGTAGGCGTGCCGCGGCGGCCGTATTGATAGCGGGCACGGTGGGCAACCTGGTCCGCCGCGGTCGGGTAAAGCACCGTCGAGCCGTGATAGACGGGCGGGTTGACGAAACCGTAGTAGGATTGCGGATCGCGGCCAGCGGTGACCAGCCTTGTCGCTGGCTTGATTGGCCGTTTGGGCGGTTTCGTCATGGGATTTTGCTTGGCCGGTCCGGGCGGGATTTCATCGTTTACGCCTGCAGCCATATACGGACGCAATGGCAGGAACCGTCAACCCCTTGACCTGACAAAGAGTTCGTCGTGAGATTACCCAAAGGCGAGGGGCCTTGGGGAGAAAGGCCGGCGAACTCAAGTGTTCACCGCGCGGTCGCGGTCCTGAGGGAACGACCCGGCCGACCCGCTAGGCTTGCGCCGTAACCGAGTTTGCGTTGGAAAGGTTGTCATCATGAAACGAATTGCCATTCTTGTTGCGCTCGCCGTGGTCGCGTTGGCGCACAATGCCTCCGCTCAAACGCTCAAGACCGTCAAGGACCGAGGCAGCCTGAA
>CAZUDR010000085.1:9752-10108 GCA_964618715.1 uncultured Undibacter sp.
AATTGCGGCGCGAACGGCACGCTTGCGGGTTTCGGCCTTCCCGATGCCAAGGGTAACTGGACGGGCATCGATGTCGACTTTTGCCGCGCCGTCGCCGCCGCGATCTTTGATGATCCCAGCAAGGTAAAGTTCACTCCGCTCTCGGCCAAGGATCGTTTCACCGCCCTGCAGTCGGGCGAGGTCGATCTTCTCTCGCGCAATACGACATGGACGATCTCGCGCGATACGTCGCTCGGACTCAACTTCACCGGCGTGACCTATTACGACGGCCAGGGCTTTCTTGTCCAAAAGTCGCTCAAGGTGAATTCGGCGCTTGAGCTCAACGGCGCCGCGATCTGCGTGCAGCAGGGCACAAC
>CAZUDR010000086.1:0-10108 GCA_964618715.1 uncultured Undibacter sp.
GCGACGGCGATTCGGCGCAGAAGCACCGCGAGTTCTACGACGAGTATCTCGCGGTGATGGATCTCGCCGCCGAGTTCTATCTGCAGACCGTCGACACCGTGTTCATCCGTCATCTGCTGCCGAAGGGCGAGATGACCCATCGCGGACGCAAGGTCGATCCGTCGGCGATCCGTCGCGTTGCGCTGATGACGGTGGAAGGCGAGAACGATGATATTTCGGCGGTCGGCCAGACCGAGGCCGCGCATGTGCTGTGCAGCAATCTGCCGGACGACATGAAGGTGCACTATCTGCAGACCAGTGTCGGCCACTACGGCGTGTTCAACGGCTCGCGCTTCCGGGCGGAGATCGCGCCGCGCATTGCCGACTTCGTGCTGTCGCATAACGGTGGCCGGGCGCGCGGTAACGGCGCCGCGCACGGCGCCGGTCACGGGCGCGACCGCCAGATTCCCGAGGCGGCGGCGACCAAGCACTGACCTGCATTCCCCGCGCGTGAACCGCGGGCCCGTGGCAAGTCGGTCGCGTAGCCTCCCGTAGTCATTGAGAGTTTTCCTTGCGTGCCGGAGTGAGTCTTGCGCTGAGTCGCGCGGCCGGCGAACGGCAGCCGGCTGCGCCCCGGTTTCAGGCAGAAGAGGGCCTAAATCTCGTGGCACGCCATAGCATCATCCCCCGCCTCTTGGGGCTTGGCGGTTTCGAACACGCGGATGCCGCGCCGCCCGCGGCTTGTGGCAGTATTTCCGGACGCACAGAGCCCGGTTGGAAGTCCCCCATGCCCAAGCGTGCCATGCTTTATCGTCGGCCCAGCGAACCGCCGGCCATCAACATTATCTTCGACCGGGAGATCTTCCTGGTGCGCGTGCGGCGTCACCGGCAGGCGCGTCGCTACACGTTGCGCATCCACTCCGCCACCCGTGAAGTCGTGCTCACCATGCCGCCGCGCGGGAGCCTCAAGGAGGCGCGCGTCTTCGCCCAGAAGCACGGCGGCTGGATCGCCACCCGGCTTGGCCGCCTGCCCACGCCGGCGCCGTTTCGCCCCGGCACCGTGCTGCCGTTGCGCGGCGTCGGCCATCGCATCTCGCACCGGCCGAACAGCCGCGGGACGGTGTGGATCGAGACCGGTGACGATGGCGAGCGCTCGCTTTGCGTCACCGGCGAGGAACCGCATATCGCGCGCCGCATTCACGACTATCTCAAGCGCGAGGCGAAGAGCGATCTGGAAGCGGCCAGCCGGCAGGCGGCGACACGCCTCGGCGTCCGTATCAGGCGGGTCTCGATCCGCGACCAGTCGAGCCGTTGGGGCTCATGCTCGAGCACGGGCGTGCTGTCCTATTCGTGGCGGCTGGTGCTGGCGCCGCCGTTCGTCCTCGACTATCTGGCCGCGCACGAGGTCGCCCATCTGGTCGAGATGAATCACTCCCGCCGCTTCTGGCGGCTGGTCGACCGCATCTGTCCGCACGTCACCCGCGCCAAGACCTGGCTCGAGGTTCACGGCACCGACCTGCATCGTTACGGGCTCGACCACGACACGCATGGCCGCTCCGCGCTCTGCCGCTAGCGCGAAACGGGGTGCGCCCGTATAAGGATTCCTGCATGGCCGGGCCCGTCCCGGCCATCTCGCTTGCGCCCGTTCTGCATTCCCCGGACCGGAATGCCCGGCATCTGCCCGGGCATGATGGTCGATCCCTCAACAAGCTCCGGAAGTCTTGATGCTTCGTCCCGGCACCTTTGCGCTCACGGCCTTGCTTGCCGGCCTGAGCGCCATCGGTCCGCTCACCACCGACATGTATCTGCCCTCGCTGCCGGACATGGTGCGCCTGCTTGATGCCACCACGGCCGAGGGTCAGCTCACCATCTCCGCCTACCTGATCGGATTCGCCGTCGGACAAATCATCTATGGCCCGGTGTCCGACCGTCACGGCCGCAAGCCGGTGCTGCTCGGCGCCGTCGCGCTCTATTGCCTGGCGAGCCTTGTTTGCGCGCTGTCGACGTCGATCGAAATGCTGATCGGCGCCCGGGCCCTGCAGGCCCTGGGCGGCTGCGGCGGCATCGTGATGGCGCGCGCCATCGTGCGGGACGTCTATTCGGGCGCGCGGGCGGGACGTGAGCTGTCCCTGATCGGATCGGTGATGGCGCTGGCGCCGGTGCTCGCGCCGGTCGCCGGCGGCGTGCTGCACGCCGCATTCGGCTGGCGCTCGGTGTTCTTCACCCTGGCCGGCTGCGGCCTGTCGGGGATCACAGTCATCTGGCTGCTTCTGCCGGAGACGCTGACGCTGCGGGCCGCGGAGCCGGTGTCGTTTTCCTCGATGCTGGCATCCTACCGGCTGGTTTCGCGCAGTCCCGCCTATCTGGCCTATATGGGACTTGCCACCACGAGCTATGCCGGATTGTTCGCCTGGATTTCTGCGGCCTCCTTCGTGCTGCAGGATCTCTACGGCCTTTCGGCATTTTCATTCGGCCTGATCTTTGCGATCGGCTCGTTCGGCTACATGGCCGGCGCGACACTGGCCGCACGGCTGGTCATCCGGCGTGGCCTCGATGTCACCATCGGCGTTGGTGGCGTGGCGAGCGCGCTCGGCGGTCTCGGCATGGTGGTCGCCGTCGCGCTCGGTCTGACGTCATCGCTCTCGCTGGTTATCCCGATGGCACTCTATCTCGCCGGCCTCGGTCTGGTCCTGCCGCAGTCGATTGCCGGCGCCATGACGCCGTTTCCGGAGCGCGCGGGCGCTGCCTCCGCGCTGCTCGGCTTCATCCAGCAGACGGCGGCCGCGCTGTGCGGAGTGGCAGTCGGGCAATTGCTGGGCGCGAGCGCGTGGCCGCTTGCCATTGCGGTCGCGGCCATGGGTTGCGCCAGCCTGTTGCTATGGTTTGCCACGCGCGGCCTGCGTGCGCGCCATGCGACACCGCACTAGTTTCCGCGGCCGCCGAACAGGTTGTTGATGAACCAGCCGTCGAGACCGCCGCTGCCGCTGGTCGCACGGGCGCTGCCGGTTGCCACCGGCTGCACGGAAGCCGGCGGGCGCGGCGCCGCGTTCGTGCCTCCGAACAGACCGGAGAGCAGGCCGCCGCCGGAAGAATAGCCGGGCAGGGTGGAAACCGGTACGCCCTGGTGCGCGCTGCGCATGAAACGGCTCCAGATCTGCACCGGGATGCCGCCGCCGGTGACGTGCCTGGTCGGCGTGCCGTCGTCATTGCCGAGCCAGATTCCGGTGACCATGTGCGCGGTATAACCGATGAACCAGGCATCGCGGAAATCCTGCGAGGTGCCGGTCTTGCCGGCGGCCGGCCAGCCCGGCACCGACGCCTGTCTGGCGGTCCCGATTGCCAGCGTCTGCCCGAGCATCGCATTCATCATGCCGGCGTGACGGGCATCGACGATGCGGCCGAGTGGCGCGTCGCTGTGCGCGTAAAGCAGTTTTCCGCCCGCGGTGGTGACGCGTGCGATCACGTGAGGCGTCACTGCATAACCGCCGTTGGCGAAAGGTGCGTAGGCGCCGGTGAGTTCGAGCGGCGACACCTCCGACGTGCCGAGCGCGATCGAGGCGTTTGGCTCCAGGTGCGAGGTGATGCCGAGCCTGTGCGCGGTCCGCACCACCGCGGTGGGGCCGACCTCCATTGTGAGCCGCACCGATACGGTGTTGAGCGACAGCGCCAGTGCCTGGGTCAGCGTGACCGGCCCGTGGTATTCGTGACCGTAGTTTTCCGGCTTCCAGCGCTTGATGGTGATCGGCGCGTCCTGACGCACGGTCTCGGGGGTGAGCCCGCGTTCGAGCGCTGCGAGATAGACGAAAGGCTTGAACGCGGAGCCCGGCTGGCGCCTGGCGGCAACGGCCCGGTTGAACTGGCTGTCGGCGTAGTTGCGGCCGCCGACGAGGGCGCGCACCGCGCCGTCCGGCGTCATCGCCACCAGCGCGCCCTGGCTCACCCTGTACTTGTCACCCTTCTGGGCGAGCGCATCGTCGAAGGCCTGTTCCGCGTCTGCCTGCAGGTACGCGTCGATGGTGGTGCGCACCACCATGTCCTCGTCGACGTGCCCCACGACGTCGTTGAGGGCATCCATTACCCAGTCGGCGACGTAGTTGTTCGAGCCTTTGCTGGCCTGCGCCACGACGCGCGGCGGGTGGGCCAATGCGCTGCGGGCATTGCTGATGTTGATGAAGCGGAGTTCCTGCATCTGGGCGAGCACGATGCGGGCGCGCTTTTCTGCGCCGTTGAAATTGCGGGTCGGTGCCAGCCGTGACGGCGACTTGACCAGACCCGCGAGCAGCGCCGCTTCGGCGAGGGTCAGCTGTCTCGCCGATTTGCCGAAGTAACGCTGCGCGGCCTGCTCGATGCCATAGGCGCCGGCGCCGAAATAGACCCTGTTCAGATACAGTTCGAGAATGCGTGATTTTGAAAGCTTGCGCTCGAGCCAGAGCGCGAGCAGCATTTCCTGCAGTTTGCGGTGAACGGTTCGCTCGCGGGTGAGGAACAGGTTCTTTGCGAGTTGTTGCGTGATGGTGGAGGCGCCCTGCGTGACGCCGAGATTTGCGACGTTCGCCACCAGCGCGCGCGCGATGCCGTAGGGATCGATGCCGTAGTGCGCGTAGAAACGCCGGTCCTCGATGGCGATGAAGGCCTGCGGCACGTAGGCGGGCATGTGCCGCAGCGGAACGACCTCGCCGGCCATGTCGCCGCGTGTCGCCAGCGCACGATCCTGAAAATCGACGATGCGGATGGATGGTGGACGCTTGGGGATTTCCAGTGACTGGATCGGCGGCAGATGAGCGCCGATATAGACAACGGCGCCGATACCGCCGATGCCGAGCCACAGGCCAAGCACAAGGCTCCAGTAGGCGATGCGGGTGAGCAGCGAACCCCTGCGCCTGCGCTTGCGGCTCTTGCCCTGCCTGCGCCGGCGTTTCGCCGGCGGTCTCGGGTGGGACTGAGCGTTGCGATCGCCTGCTGAAAGGCGCACCTCGGGACCGCCGTCGAAGACGGGCTCCCGACGTTTGCCCGAATGTCTGCGCCCCGACCCCATCAACGCAACTCGTTACCCAACGCCCGCTCTTGCGGGCCCCCGGGAGCGACGCTACGGGGGCCGATTTAAGGGCCCGTTAAGGGGCGGGACGATCAGGATTCGCGATTTGTATCAACAGTATCGGAAGCACGGACGTGGCGCTCCGCCGGCCTCAGTGCGGGGTCGTCAGCTGCTTGCGCACAGGGTCTTTCTCGGCGAGCGCCCGGCGCACCTTTTCAGCCAACGCGCCGGTCACGAACGGCTTGGCGATGATCTGCGCGTCGCTCACACCATTAAGCGCCTTGTGGTCGGCATACCCGGTGATGAACAGGGTAGGTAGCGCCGGGCGCTTGACCCGCAACCGTTCCGACAGTTCCGCTCCGCTCATGCCGGGCATCGCGAAGTCGATGATGACCAGGTCGATGTCGCGGACACAATCGACCGTTTCCAGGGCGGCGCCGCCGCTGCCCGCCTCAATCACGCGGTAGCCGATCTCGCGCAGCATGTCGGCGGTGACTGCGCGCACGGCGTTGTCATCGTCGACCAGCAGGATATTGGCGTCCCGGCAGTCGGGCGGCCTCGCCGGGGCGACGGGCGGTGCTTCCCGTTCCGCCGTGGCCGTGGCGCGCGGGAGATAGATGCGGATCGCCGTGCCGCGGTCCACCTCGGATTCAATGCGCACGCCGCCGCCGGATTGCTTCGCGAAACCGAGCACCTGGCTGAGGCCGAGGCCCGAGCCCTTGCCGACCTCCTTGGTCGTGAAGAACGGCTCAAAAACCTTGGCGCGTATCTCGGGACTCATGCCGGAGCCCGTGTCGGCCACACAGATTTCCACGTAGTCGCCGGCCATCGGTTCTTCCGGCCATACCGGCTGGTCGAGTGTGACGTTACGTGTCGCCACGCGCAGCGTTCCGCCGATCTGCATGGCATCGCGCGCGTTGATGGCCAGATTGAGCACGGCCAGCTCGAGCTGCGTAGGGTCGACCAGGCCCGGCCAGAGACCGGGACCGAGGCTGATGTCGATACGCATGCTGCCGCCGATCGTGCTCTGCAGCAGGTCGCGCATGCCGCCGATGGTCTCGTTGAGGTCGAGAACCTTGGGTTCCAGCCGCTGCCGGCGCGAGAAGGTCAGTAGCTGGTCGGTCAGCTTGGCGCCGCGCTCGGCGGCCGCGCGCATGTAGCCGAGCCGGCGGGACGTGTTACCGTCGATCCCGGCCTCGTCCAGCCTGCGCTCGATGAAGCCGATATTGCCAAGCACCACGGTCAGCAGGTTGTTGAAGTCGTGCGCGACGCCGGAAGTCAGCTGGCCGACCGCTTCCAGCCGCTGCATCTGCCGCAGCGTCGCCTCCATCCGTTCGCGTTCCTCGATCTGCGCGAGCAGCTGCCGGTTGGCAGCGGCGAGCTCGGACGTACGCTCCTGCACGCGCGACTCCAGCTCCTCGTTGAGCTTGCGAAACGCGTATTGGCGGTGCCGGCCGCGCAGGTTGTTCTGCACCACGCTGACCAGCGTGGTGGGATGGAAGGGACGTTCGAGAAAACCGACATTGCCGAGCGTGGCCGACCACTGGGCCGCTTCCGGATTGCGTTCGATGCCGCCGCCGTGCCGGGTGAGTACGATGAAAGGAAAGTCTGACCATGGCGGCTGCCCGGCCACCCATTCGGCCAGCCCGCGGATGTCGACTCCGCGCAGCGCTTCCTCCGTGACGATGGCGAGTTCGGCGCCGCGGCCGATTTCATTCAGCAGAGCGCTGATATCCGCACACACATGGCTGGTGATCTTTGCTTCGCGCAAAATGTCCCCGGCGACTGCTGCATCGCGGCCTTTGGGGGCAAAGATGAGGGCACGTTCCGCCGGCACGGGTGCATGTCCGTTCAAGCGTCGTCCATCAGGGTTGCAGAATGGCCGACAAATGTCGGAACTCCGCGAAGCACGCCCTGGAAGTTGTCGAGCGGCTCGCCGACCGAGTAGCCCTTCCCGCTGATTCGGAACTCGCGGATCGTGTCCTCGTGCCCGCCGCCCCGCTTCTTCATCACGGAGATGGCGCGGCGAACACGGCCGAGTGCCTCGAAGTAACGCAGCATGATGACGTTGTCGGCGAGGTAGGTGATATCGACGGGCTGTTTCATCTCACCGACCATGCCGCTCTGCGCCAGCGTAATGAAGGTCGAGGCTCCCTGACGGTTCAGATATTGCAGCAGTTCGTGGATGTGCAGCGTGAGAAACTGCTCCTCCGGCATGGCTGCCTGATAGCCGTTGATGCTGTCAATCGCCACTGAGCGGATCTTCAGGTCGTCGACGAGGGACCTTGCACGGTGAACGAACTCGCCGGGCGACAGCTCGGCGGCGTCCATTTGTTCGACGAAAACGCTGCCATCCTTGTTCATCGCCTCGAGGTCAATCCCGACATTGCGCGCGCGGGCGAACAGGAGACCCAGTTCCTCATCGAACACGAAAAGGCCGGCGCGTTCGCCGCGCTTGACCGCCTCACGCAGAAACTGGAGGACCAGCAGCGTCTTGCCGGTGCCGGATGGGCCCATGAACAGCGTGCTTGAGCCCGCAGGCAGGCCGCCGTGCAGAAGCGAATCGAGCTCCGGGACCCCGCTCTGCAGGAGCTTGCCCGTGAAGCCCTTGGGCTGCTCGCCGGCCACCAGACGCGGAAAGATATTGATGCCGCCCGTGTCGATGACAAAGTCATGGTAGCCGCCGCGGAATGCCTGGCCGCGGCACTTGACCACACGCATGCGACGCCGCTCGCCGCCATAGATTGGTGCGAGTTGATCAAGATGGATCACGCTGTGGGCAATCGAGTGCACGGCGCGGTCATTGCTCTCGGTGGTCAGGTCGTCGAGCATGATCACCGTCGAGTTGTTCTTGGCAAAGTAGTGCTTGAGCGCCAGCACCTGACGCCGGTAGCGCAGCGAGCTTTGCGCCAGCAGGCGGATCTCCGACAGGCTGTCAATGACGACGCGCACCGGCTTGAGCCGCTCAATGGCCTCGAACACGCGCTTGATGGCTTCGCCGAGTTCGAGGTCGGAGGAATAGAGCAGGCTCTGATGCTGGTCCGGGTCGAGCACGCTGTCCGGCGGTACCAGCTCGAAGATCTCGACCTGGTCGGGGATGGTCCAGCCGTGCGAGCGCGCGCCGGCGCGCAATTCGTTTTCCGTTTCGGCGAGGCTGATGTAGATGCCGGTTTCACCGGCGGCAGCGCCGGCCATGAGAAACTGCAAGGCCATGGTGGTCTTGCCGGTGCCCGGGCTGCCCTCGAGCAGATGGAGCCGGTTGCAGGCCCATCCCCCACCGAGCACGTCATCCAGTCCACTGATCCCGGAGCTTGCCCGGGGCAAAGCTTCATTGATGGCGGCGTCCATGGGAACGTCCCCTGCATGCTCCTTGCTGGTTTGAAATGCTGAAGGGCAGATCGCCCCCCAGCAGGTCCGCACTGGATAGAACCGGGATGATGCGAAATGGTTCCAACCGGCGGCTGCCATTCCGGGAAAATAAATTATGTATCAGTATGTTAACGAAGTTCCGCGGGTCCGTCCGATTCCGTACCGGCAGCGGGCGGTGGCGGCGGTTCAGTTTGTGACGGTCAGACGACGCCGAAGGATTCGAGGAAAAGCCGAAACAGACGGAGCGTTTTTTCCGCGAGGGCCGCGCCGGGCAGTGGAAGGAGATCCTGAGGCCGGAGCAGGTCGAACGTATTGCGGGCGCGCACCGCGTCCAAATGGAACGATTCGGCTACTGGCCTCTTTGAGGCTGGCTATCTGGTCGTCTTGCCCTCGCCGTCGCGCGTCTTGAACAGTGCGATCAGCGCACGCTTGATCGCCGCCTGCCGGGTCGGCGAGGTGATCTGCGCACCCAGCAGGTCGGTGACATAAAACACGTCGACCACCCGCTCGCCGAAGGTGGCGACGTGGGCGCTGGCAATATTGAGGTTGAGCTTGGACAGCGTCGCGGTCAGCTCGTACAGCAGGCCGGTGCGGTCAAGGCCGGTGACTTCCACCATCGTATAGCGGTGCGACCACTGGTTGTTGATGGTCACCGACGGCTCGACCGCAAAAGCGCGGATGCGGCCCTTCGGTGCGGCGCGCTTCTTCACCACCTCGGGCAGCCGCAATTCGCCGCGCAACGCCTGTTCGATCGACTCGGCAATGCGCGCCGCGCGTCGCTGTTCGTCCTCCTCGCGGTCAAACTCGCGTCGCAGCGAGATGGTGTCGAGCGCGCGCCCGTCGGTCGTCGTGTAGATCTGCGCGTCGACGATGTTGGCGCCCGCCACCGCGCAGGCACCGGCGACGATCGACAGCAGCCATGGGTGGTCGGGGCAGAGCAGGGTGAGTTCGGTCACCCCGCGCTCGGCATCGAAGCCGACCGTCGTCGACAGCGTCTTTTTCTCCGCGTCGACCCGGCGCACGAAGCGCGCGTGTTCGATCTTGTGCGCCAGATCCACCTTGAGCCAGTAGGGCGGGTAGAGTTTGCCGACATAGGCCTCCAGCTCGTCCTGCGGCCAGTCGGACATGGCTTCGCGGAATTCGGCCTGCGCCATCGCCACGCGCTGCGCGCGGTTGACCTCGGAGAAGCCGCCGGTGATGACCGGCTCGGTCTCGTAGTAGAGCGTACGGACGAGCTGCGCCTTCCAGCCGTTCCACACGCCGGGGCCGACCGCCTTGATGTCGGCGGTGGTAAGGACTGCGAGCAGCTTGAGCCGCTCGGCCGACTGCACCACGGCGGCGAAGTTCTCGATGGTCTTTCGGTCGGACAGGTCGCGCGACTGCGCCACGCTCGACATCACAAGGTGATTCTCGATCAGCCAGGCGCAGAGGTTGGTTTCCGCGGCTGAAAAGCCGAGACGCGGGCAGACGCGCCTGGCCACGCGCGCGCCGGCGATCGAATGGTCCTCCGGCCGGCCCTTGGCAATGTCGTGCAGGAACAGGGTCACGTAGAGAACCTTGCGGTGTGCGGGCTGGATCTTGTGGATCAGCTCGTTGGCGAGCGGGGTGTCGGGCGCGCCGCCGTTCTCGATCTCGCGCAGAATGCCGATGCAGCGCAGCAGGTGCTCGTCCACCGTGTAGTGGTGGTACATGTTGAACTGCATCATCGCGACGATCTTGCCGAAG
>CAZUDR010000087.1:0-10089 GCA_964618715.1 uncultured Undibacter sp.
ATATCTGCTGGCACTCGCGCGCCTTCACCTCGATCCCGACACCGCGTGATGGAGCGCAATCCGGTGCTCATCTTCGTCCGTTCGCTGGCGTTCAACGTGCTGTTCTATCTCAACACGGTGTTCTGGCTGATCGTCGGCATTCCGACTTTCCTGATGCCCTATCGCGCGATCGTCTGGGTGGCGAAGAGTTGGGGCCGGGTCAATATTGTCCTGCTGCGCGTCATCGTCGGCCTCGACTGCGAGGTCCGCGGCCGCGACAAGATTCCGCCGGGCGCGCTCATCGTGGCATCCAAGCATCAGTCGGCCTGGGAGACATTTGCGCTCCTCCCGCTGCTGGACAATCCGACCTTTATTCTCAAGCGTGAACTGCAATTAATTCCCCTGTTCGGCTGGCTCACCATCAAGGGCCGCATGGTGCCGGTCGATCGCAAGAAAGGCTCGCAGGCGCTCGTCGAAATGACCGAACGTGCCCGTGTCGAACTGAACGACGGGCGCCAGATCATCATTTTCCCGGAGGGCACGCGGCGTCCGGCCGGCGCGGAGCCGCGCTACAAATACGGCGTCGCCCATCTCTACGCGGCCGCGGGTGTTCCCTGTCTGCCGGTCGCGCTGAATTCCGGTGTGTTCTGGCCGCGACGGCGCTCCCTGCATCTTCGCCCCGGCACCGTGGTGGTCGAGATTCTGGATCCGATCGGGCCCGGACTCGACAAGGACGTCTTTTTCGCCCGGTTGCAGGACACGATCGAAACCGCCACAGCACGGCTCATTGCGGAGGCGGAACCTGGGCGCAAACACTAGCCGCCCGCTTCATGCATTCCCTTGAGCCGTTCCGCCAGCAGATGTAGCGGCTCGTCGCGAAAGCCCTGTGCCTCGATTTCCTTGACGGCTGCCAGGACGTAGTCCCGGTTATTGCCGGACCGGCCGTGGCCCTGCCGCACGAAATGCAATTGCCGATCAAGCGTCAGCCGGCCGGCGTATTGTTCATGGCCGCGGTCGACCACGTAACACAGGGCCGGTACGCGCCGCTGGGGGTCATCATCCAGCCACACCGAGCGCGTAACCTCCCGGTAGACCATGGTGACCTGCTCACGCGCACGCAGATACGCGATCGTTTCGTGGCGCCTCGACGCCGCCACGCGGTAGGCAATGCCGCGGCAATTGCCCCCGCGGTCGAGACCGAGCACCAGGCCAGGCTTCTCGGGCGTGCCCCGGTGCACGAAGGAATAGACGCATAAGGCGCGGTGGGCGCCGATCAGGCGGGCCGGGCACCGGTCGAGGAAGTCAAAATCGGGTCGCCACATCAGCGACCCGTAGGCAAACACCCAGAGGTCGGCGGCGTTTTGCTCTATCTTTTTGCTCATACCTGCGGGAAGGAATTCCCGACGTTGACAAGGCGCGGCGACTGGCGTTCGCGTAACAGGGGCCGGGTTCCGGCGCAACCCGCGCGCCGCGGGCGCGGGCGCAGAAACGCCGCAATCAACGGGTGTTAAGACCGCGATGGAAGAGGTTCGCCCCGCGCGCCGGCGCCGCTGGCGCTACATCACGCTGGTGGTCCTCATCGCCGCAGCGTTCGGCGGCTGGACCTGGCTATGGCGATACGCGGCCCACGAGGCACAGGCCGCCATTGACGGCTGGCGTGCCCGCGAGGCCAAGGCCGGCCGAATTTTCAACTGTGGCTCGCAGAGCGTCAGCGGCTACCCCTTCCGCATCGAGGTGGAATGCCTGCCGGCGTCGGCGGAATTTCGCCGAGAGCAGCCGCCGTTCGAGGTCAGGACGGGCCGCGTGCTGGTGGCGGTGCAGATTTATGAGCCTACCCTGTTGGTCAGCGAGATCAGCGGTCCGCTCACCATCGCGGATATCGACCACACACCGATCATCGTGGCCGACTGGAAACTGGGGCAGTCGAGCGTGCGCGGACTGCCGTCATCGCCTGAACGCGTTTCCTTCGTTTTGGACGAGCCGGTGATCAAGCTGGTCAACGGCGATCCCCGGTGGCCCTTGCTGCGCGCCGATCACATTGAGGTGCACGGCAGGATTGCCGAGGGTTCGGCTGCCGAGAATCCGGTCATCCAGATCGCGCTGCAGTTGGTGCAGGGATCGGCGCCAGCCTTTCATCCGGCTGCGGGGTCTCCGGTCGACGCCGACATCACAGCCGTGATGCGGGGCCTCGGAGACTTCTCGCCGAAACCGTGGAACGAACGCTTCCGCGAACTGCAAAGGAGAGGTGGCCGCATTGACATCACCCAGGCACGGGTGCGGCAAGGCGATACAATTGCTGTTGGCAGCGGGAGCCTGTCGATTGATCCGAACGGTCAGCTGGCCGGTGAGCTGGACGTAACCGTCGCCGGAATCGAGCCTTTTCTCCAGTCGATTGGCGCACCGCAGATGGTGCAGCGGTCACAGAACATGGACAAGCTCGCCGGCATGCTCGACCGCCTGTCGCCGGGCCTCGGTGACGTGGCGCGCGAACAGGCCGGCGCCAACCTCACGGCGGGCCTCAGCATGTTGGGCCGGCCGGCAGAGCTGGAAGGCCGGCAGGCGGTCACGCTGCCTTTGCGGTTGAAGAACGGTGTGGCCTACCTCGGCCCGATCCCGCTTGGACCCACGCCGGCGTTGTTCTAGCGCTTCAGTCTCCGTTCGCGGCGTAGGGTTTGGGCAGCGGTTCGTGCGGCAGGTCCGGATGCGGTCGGCCGAAATCGGGCGCCGCCGAGTCCTGGCCAATGTCGAGAATGCCCTTGCGGATGGCGCGGGTGCGCGCGAATTGTGCGAACAGCGCCTCGCCGTCACCGCGGCGGATCGCCTTGGTCAGTGCCGCCACGTCTTCGTTGAAGCGGCCGAGCATCTCCAGCACCGCCTCCTTGTTGGTGAGGAATACGTCGCGCCACATGGTCGGATCGGAGGCGGCGATGCGGGTGAAATCGCGGAAGCCGCCGGCTGAAAACTTCAGAACTTCCGATCGCGTCACCGTCTCAAGTTCGTCAGCAGTACCGACGATGGTGTAGGCGATCAGATGCGGCAGGTGGCTGGTGATGGCGAGGACCAGGTCGTGGTGATCCGGCGCCATGAACTCCACATTGGCGCCGAGCAGGCGCCAGAACTCGGCAAGCTTGTCGACAGCCGCCTGGTCCGTGTCCGGCGGTGGTGTGAGAATGCACCAGCGGTTGACGAACAGTTCGGCGAAGCCCGCGTCCGGCCCTGAATATTCGGTGCCGGCGACCGGATGGGCCGGGACAAAATGCACGTTTTTCGGCAAATGCGGGCTCATGTCGCGGACGACCGCGCCCTTTACAGACCCCACGTCGGACACCAGCGCGCCCGACGCCAGATGCGGACCGATCTCCTGCGCAACTGCGCCGCACGCGCCGACCGGAATACACACGATGACGAGGTCGGCGCCCTCTACGGCGGCTGCATTGCTCTCGACGACCTGGTCGGCGAGACCAAGCTCGGCAATGCGGCGACGCGTTTCAGGCGAGCGCGCGGTGGCTACGATCGAACCGACGGCGCCCTGCGCGCGCGCTGCCCGCGCGATCGAGGAGCCAATCAGCCCGACGCCGATCAACGCCAGCCTGTTGAACAGGGTGGCCGGTTTGTTCACGCCGCCGTCCCCATGAACTCGGACAGCGCCTGCACCGTGTGACGGTTGGTTTCCTCGGTGCCCACAGTCATACGCAAGGCATTGGGCAGCCCGTAGCCTCCGACACGACGCAGGATGACCCCCCGGGCAGTGAGAAATTCGTCGGCGTCCTTTGCGGTCCGGCCCTTTGACTCCGGAAAGTGTATGAGCACGAAGTTCGCCACGCTGGGTGTGACCTTCAGCCCAAGCTTGCCGATTTCCTCTGTTAGCCAGGTCAGCCAGAGGTTGTTGTGAGCAACCGAGGCTTCGACATGTGCGGTGTCCTCGATGGCTGCAATCCCCGCCCTCATCGCCGGTGTATTGACGTTGAACGGGCTGCGTACGCGATTGAGCACATCGACGATCGCTGCCGGTCCGTAGAGCCATCCAAGGCGCACCGCCGCCAGACCATGGATCTTCGAGAACGTGCGGCACATGACGACGTTCTCCGACGTTGCGACCAGTTCGATCCCCGCTTCATAATCGTTGCGCTGGACGTATTCGGCATATGCCGCGTCGAGTACCAGAATGACGTTGGGCGGCAGCTTCTGGTGCAGCCGCTTGATCTCGTCGAACGGCACATAGGTGCCGGTAGGGTTGTTCGGGTTGGCGATGAACACAATGCGCGTGCGTTCGTTCACTGCCGCAAGGATGCCGTCGACATCGGCGGTATAGTCCTTTTCCGGCACCGCGACCGGTCTGGCACCATGACTGAGCGCGTAGATCGGATACATGAGAAAGCCATGCTCGGTATGGATCACCTCGTCGCCGTCATTGAGGTAGGCGGTGGTCAGCATGCTGAGCAATTCGTCCGAACCGGCCCCGCAGACGATGCGTGCCGGATCGAGGCCGAAAACACGTCCAATCGCCACGCGCAGGTCCGTCGCTGCGCCGTCCGGATAATCCTCCAGTTTGGCGGCGGCGGCCTTGTAGGCAGCGACTGCCTTCGGACTTGGTCCCAGCGGGCTCTCGTTGGAGGAAAGCTTGTGGATCTTGTCGACGCCGGGCGCGCTGCTTCTTCCCGGAACGTAGGGGGCGATGTCGAGCACGCCAGGGCGTGGTTGCGGTCGGGTCGCGGTCATTGTTGTTGCGCCGTATGTGCGCCGGTCAGGGTTTGTCGGCGGCCACGGTATAGCGGGTTGCGTGGCTGCCGACGAGGGCCGCCGACCGCACCGTTGCCCCCGCCTCGACGAGGGTCGCGCTGATATCGCCCAGCCCTGTTTCCTGTGGCAGGGTGACCAGCAGGGCCGCCCCGTCGAACGCGCGATCCGGCACGGCAAGGAAGTCGGCCCGCATGGCGAGGGCTTCCGCGGGGGTCGCTCCCCAGCCGGATACACGCACGCTCCACACCGACATTTCCGTTGCCATGGCGTCGGGCGCCACGCGTGAGAGCACGAACACCGGCATTGCGGCCGGATGGTCTGCGCGCTCGACGAAGGGAAGCCGCGCAATGATCTTGGGCGCGGCGTCGAACTCGAGGGCGCTCCACCAGGCGCCGGCCCCGGGCACCGCGAGTGCCGGAACCAGTCCGAGATCGCCGTCCGATTCCAGCACAGCTGCGACCACGCCCGACGCGCCCATGTGGCCCACAAAGGGTACGGTAAAGCCGAAGTGAAAGCGGGCGGAATCCCGCATCAGTGAATCGCCCGCCGAGAGGTCGGCATGCAGCGAAAAGGGCGCCTGCACGTAGGTGAAGGTGGCGATGATGACGCGCCAGATGCTCTCCACTGTATCAAGTGGCAGGATACCTTTGTGACGTTGCGCGAGCCGGCGCATCATCTCCGCCTCGCGTGCGGGACGGAACGCAGAACCGCCGGTCTCCTGGCTGCGCTTGACCTCAATGAGCCGGTCGATGATCTCGCCGCGCTCCATCAGTAACCGATGCATCTCCTCGTCGATGCGGTCGATGTCCTTGCGCAGGTCGGCCAGTGACGGAGTTTCTGGTATCTTTGCCATAAGGGCCATTGATAGGTGGGCCGGGACTTGAAAGCAAAGAAAACATTGACAGTGTGCTACCATCTACCTAAAGGGCCCGCGTTTGCCGGATTTGGTTTGCCGTCAACGTGGCGCGCGTCGGGAGCGCTTGAGCGAGATGGTTGAGGCTAATCTGACCAGCGCACGTGAAGCGCATGATCCACCGCGCGAGGCGGACCATCCGCGCGACTCCGAAATTGCACGTTTCGGTGCTGACAAGCCGCTCAAGCTCGATGCCGGCGTCGAGCTCAGTCCCTTCCAGATCGCTTACAAGACCTACGGGTCACTCAATGCCGAGCGCACCAACGCGGTGCTGGTGTGCCACGCGCTTACCGGCGACCAGCATGCGGCCAGCCGTCATCCGGTCACCGGAAAGCCGGGCTGGTGGGAGACCATGGTCGGTCCCGGCAAGCCGATCGATACGTCGCGTTACTTCGTTATCTGTCCCAATGTGAACGGTGCCTGCATGGGCACGACCGGACCGTCGTCGACCAATCCGGCGACCGGCAGGCCATGGGGCCTCGAATTTCCAGTCGTCACCATTCCCGACATGGTGCGGGCGCAAGCCATGCTGCTCGATTATCTCGGCATCGATACGCTGTTTTCGGTGGCCGGCGGTTCGATGGGCGGCATGCAGGTGCTGGAGTGGGCGGCAAGCTACCCGCAGAGGGTTTTCTCCGCGCTCCCGATCGCCTGCTCCACCCGGCATTCGGCACAGAACATCGCATTTCACGAGGTTGGCCGTCAGGCGATCATGGCCGATCCCGACTGGCGCGGTGGCCGGTATCATCTGGAAGGCACCAATCCGCGTCGCGGTCTGGCAGTCGCACGCATGGGTGCGCACATCACGTATCTGTCCGACGCCGCGCTCCACCGCAAATTCGGCCGCAAGTATCAGGACCGGGAAAATCCGACCTTTTCATTCGATGCCGATTTCGAGGTCGAATCCTATCTGCGTCACCAGGGCTCGTCCTTTGTCGAACGCTTCGACGCCAATTCCTATCTCTATCTGACGCGTGCCATGGACTACTTCGATCTCGCCGCCGACTACAACGGCATGGTGGCGAATGCCTTCAAGGGAACGCAGACCCGTTTCTGCGTGATTTCGTTCACCAGCGACTGGCTGTTCCCCACGTCGGATTCGCGCGCCATTGTGCATGCACTCAACGCGGGCGGCGCGCGCGTCTCTTTCGCCGAGATCGTCACCGACAAGGGACATGACGCCTTTCTGCTCGAAGAGCCTGAACTGTTCGGTATCGTACGCGGCTTCCTCGACGGCGCAGGCAAGGCGCGCGGTCTGGCGGCGAAACCGGGCGGTGCCTGATCATGCTCACTCGCGGCAGTCCCGATCTGACCGTTGCCAATATTGCGCGAACCGCCACCGGCGCGCGCGTCGATCTCGTGCTGGTCGCCGAGATGGTGGAACGGGGCGCCAAGGTGCTCGACGTCGGCTGCGGTGACGGCGAGTTGCTGCACCTCCTGGCCGAGACGCGCGGTGTCGACGGCCGCGGCATCGAGCTCTCGCGCGAGGGCGTGAACGAGGGCGTGGCCAAGGGCCTCGCGGTGATCCAGGGCGACGCCGATACCGACCTCGCCGACTATCCTGACGACGCCTTCGACTACGTGATCCTGTCACAGACCCTGCAGGCCACCCGCCATCCGCGCGAGGTGCTCGAGCACATGCTGCGCATCGGCCGTCACGCCATCGTGTCGTTTCCCAACTTCGGCCACTGGAAGGTGCGGCTGCAATTGCTGTCGCACGGGCAGATGCCGCAGACCGACATCCTGCCGCACAGCTGGTACGACACGCCCAACATCCACCACTGCACCATCAAGGACTTCGTCCAGCTGTGCACCGAGATCGGCGTGAAGATGGAAAAGGCGGTGGCGCTGAACGCCTGGGGCTCGCCGCTGCGGCTCAGTGCGCCGTGGTGGTTCTGGAACCTGTTCGGCGAACAGGCCGTGTTTCTGCTCAGCCGCAAGGTTTGACGACGGCGCCCGGACCGGCGCAAGGCCTGGTTTGCTCCGGTCCTCTGGCCGCACGCGAGAGGCACGGGGTCCCGCGTAAACCATTTCATCGTTAATTCAATTCGATCAGCTCGCCGACAGCCGTCGTGTTTAAATCCCCGACGCGTCTCCGGTGAAATACCGGCGAATAAAAGAACAATGGGAAACGGGGTCCCGTCATGCGTTTCACGAGCCACATCTTGCTGGCCGTCGGCTGCATCGGTCTGATGGCCATAAACACGCCCGCTTTCGGCAATCCGCGGCACGCCCACACGGAGCGCATCATTGCCGCGTCGAAACCGGTTTTCGGCTGGCCGGAGCTGGTCAGGGAAGCGCGCAAGTACATCGGCACCAATCCGACCGACCGCAAGCGATTGTGGTGCGCCACGTTCATGAATCTCATCCTGGCCAATCTCGGCTACCCCGGTACCAATTCCGATGCCGCCAAGTCGTTCGCCCAGTACGGCCGCCGCATTGGCAAGCCGGAAGTCGGCGCCATCGCGGTGCTCACGCGTGGCAAGCGAGGCGGCCATGTCGGTGTGGTCAACGGCGTCGACGCCAACGGCAATCCCGTGATCATTTCCGGCAATCACAACCGGCGCGTCGGCGTCGCGATCTATCCGCGCTCGCGCGTCATCGCCTATGTCGTGCCGACCGGCCGCGGCCCGGCCACCCCGGCTGCCACCCCGGCGGCCACACCGGCTGCGCCCGCCCGCCCTGCCGCCGCACGTGCGCCGGCCGCTGCGCCGCCCGATGACGCCCTCACGTCGCCGATCGCCGAACTGCTCGCCGTTATCAACGCCGAAGCGGACAGGGCGGAGGCGCCGCGCCGCCAGCCGGTCCGGCGCGCGCCCGCGCCGCCACCGCGGCGGGTCATTCAGCAGTTGCCCCAGCAGCGGGCCGATGCCGGGGGCTTCCCGCTCGCCGAATTGTTCGGCGGCCGTGACCGCGCGCACTCAGTGCAGTAGCCGTCGCCGGCGCAGCCCGTTCGGTCACGCGGTGATAACAGCATCGCCGACCGCGATGTCGCCGCCGGCCACCACCTCGGCATAGACGCCGCAGTCGCTGTGGCCGAGGTGCTGCAGCAGCGTCCGCGGGATGGCGAGATCGCGGATGCCGGTGTCGGGGTCGACATCGGTCGCCGCGCAGCGCTGGATTCGCTTGACCACCATCAGACGCGCCGTGCCGATGGCGATCTCGCCGCCGAGCAGGTCGAATTCTTGCCAGGCCGGCCAGCCGGACACGTAGACATTGCCGCGGAATCGCAGCGGGTTGACCGCCGCGCCGGCCAGCGTCTCCACGTCAGCGACCGATGCGAGATTAATGATCGAGATCACCTTCCGGGCCACGTCGGAAAAGCTGTGGTCGCGGCCCGACAGCACCCTGGGCGGCCCACGCAGTTCGTCGGCACAGTAGGTGGCGAAGAAACGCTCGACGGCGGCCCGGCCTTCCGTCGTGCGCAGATCCCCGCACGCGGCCTCCCGCTCATTCCATAGCACCGTCAGCGTGTGGCTCGCTTCGTCGTAATCGGTGCGCAGGGTGGCCAGCCGTTCGTTGCGCATCAGCATGAGGAAGCGCTGCTTGGGGAAATAGGCGGGTCTCTCGGGGTCGAAACCGATGGGGCCATTCTCGATGGCGTAAAGCCGGTCGGCCGGCACCGTCCCGCCCGGCGTCAGCGCCGTCCGCGCCAGCGGCTGCGGCGAGAGGCCCTTCACCGGATAGCGGTAGATCGACTGGACGGCGGGCTGGTCGGCCATGGCGTGGGGAGGGATCCTGGTCATGTGAACCGGCCCTCAAACTGACCTACATCAAGGCCGCCGGCCCTTCAAACTGCCACAGGCAGCCCCAATATATGGCTTGGGCGGGCCGCCTTCGGGGACCCGCCGGGAAATCCGGCGCCGTATCGGGCCGAGGGAGTAGACGCATGAATTTCGAGAAATACACAGACCGCGCCCGCGGTTTCGTGCAATCCGCGCAATCACTGGCCCTGCGCGAGGGCCATCAGCAATTCACCCCCGACCATCTGCTCAAAGTCCTGCTCGACGACCCCGAGGGTCTGGCGGCCGGCCTGATCGACCGCTCCGGCGGCAATTCGCGGCAGGCCCTGCAGCAGGTCGAGGCGGCGCTCGCCAGGCGCCCCAAGGTGTCCGGCGCCGGCGCCGGCCAGATCTACCTGGACCCCGCGCTGGCCCGCGTGTTCGACACCGCCGAAAAGGCCGGCGAGAAAGCGGGCGACAGCTTCGTGACCGTCGAGCGGCTGCTGCTGGCACTGGCGCTGGAGAAAGACAGCGATGCCGGCAAGATCCTCAAGGCGGCCGGCGTCACCCCGCAGAACCTGAATTCCGCCATCGAGGCCTTGCGCAAGGGCCGCACCGCCGATTCCGCATCGGCCGAGAATGCCTATGACGCGCTCAAGAAATACTCCCGCGACCTGACCCAGGCCGCGCGCGACGGCAAGATCGATCCGGTCATCGGCCGCGACGAGGAAATCC
>CAZUDR010000088.1:0-10083 GCA_964618715.1 uncultured Undibacter sp.
CCTGCCGAACCGGCAGCCCCGAAGGCGATGCGGCAGAACTGCAGCTTGGCGGAAGCGGTACCTGAACTCTTCTTGATCAGGTCGAGAGCGAATGTCCGGGTCTCTTCGTCCTTTTCCTCTTCCAGAACCTCCAGACCGTTGACGATGGCGCCGACCGGGCTGATCAGGTCATGGCAGACGCGCGAACAGAGCAACGCGGCAAGATCAAGCGCGTCAATGGAAGATCCGGACATAGACTGGCCTCCGCTTTCGCGTCAAAGGTGCATTTTCGCAGGGCGAATCGCTGGACGCGCCTTGTGGGCGTGATACACCGCACCCGCGCGAGCGCCAAGGACCGCCGACCAAGCGAGGGACCACATTTGCGTACGTATACCGACATTTCGACAGCGGAGGCGACGCGCCTCATGGACGAACTGACTGCCATTGTCGTGCGGGCTGCGGCACTTGTCCGCGCAATCGCACCTGAAGGCGTTGCGCAGCGGACCAAGGAGGACCGATCACCCGTCACTGCCGCCGACGAGGCCTCCGAGGCGGCGATCCTGGAGGGTCTGCAGCGGGTGCTGCCCGACGTGCCGGTGGTTTCGGAAGAGGCGGCGGGAAAAAGCGGGCCCCCCGCGCTGGACGGCAGCTTCATTCTGGTTGATCCGCTCGACGGGACCCGTGAATTCCTTTCCGGGTCGGATGAATTCGCCGTCCTGCTCGCGATCGTTACCGGCGGTGTCCCGATCGCCGGCATCATTGCCGCGCCGAAGCGTGGTCAGCTGTGGCGCGGTGTTGTCGGCGGCAGCGCCGAGCGCCTGCGCCTGCGCGACGATGGAGTCGACGGTGCGCAACCAATCCATGCGCGGCGTTGGCCACAAACCGGCGCCGTCGCCATGGTGAGCCGTTCGCACTACGACCCGAAGACCGACGCATTTCTGTCCCGTCTTGGTCCGGTCACGTCGAGCTCGGCCGGCTCGGCCATCAAGTTCTGTAACATCGCGGAGGGCGCCGCTGACGTCTATCCGCGGCTTGCCCCGACCAGCGAGTGGGATGTGGCTGCGGGCCACGCGCTGGTCGCCGCGGCCGGCGGCATTGTCACGACACCACAGGGCACCGTGCTACCGTTCGGGCACAGGGCAGCGGACAAGTTCCTCATCCCCGAATTCATCGCGTGGGGCGATCCGGCCAAGGCGGCGGCCGTTCTCAAGCAAGCCGGCTAGCGCGCGACGGTCCGCGCGACCTCGGGCCATTTGCGTTCGGCGACCGCGATGATGCGACCGGGATCTGCGAGGAAGCCGGCGCGCGCCTCGTTGCTGTAAAACAGATAAAGTCGCTCTCCGGTCACCGCCCAGAACAGCGGATGGCCTGGCACCGAGGTGCCGCGACTGATGGCGACCGGGTCGTAGCCGCCGAAGCGCGGCATGTAGACGTCCGGATGCGCGACAAAGGCTGCGCGGTTGCCCGGATTCTGAAAGCGCCAGACCGCGCCCTTGAAACTCAATTCGATATCCGGCCGACCGAATGTCGGTACGTGTCGCGTGAAATAGGCGACCGGATCATAGCCGCTGAGCGCAAGGCCGGTTTCCGGATGGACCACCAGCGGGCTGCTGGCAGTGGCGGAACCTGCCGCCGCGGCAACGCCGGCGCCGAGCGCCAGCACCAGTGCCAGCCCGAGCGTGGCCCAAGGGTTTCGCTGCTGCCGTGGTGCAGTCATAGTTTTCGGGAAGCCTGCGGCGATTCGCGTGGGCATGGACCGGACGGTAGGGGCATGCCGTGAGCATCCGGTTAATCGACACCCGATCAATCGATATGGAGCAATCAATGCGCGCGACCCTGCGGCTGACGGTCCTGATCTTCCTGTTCGCTTTTGGCAGCGAAATGGCCGCAGCCCAGTCGCAACCGACTCCGGCCCGCAAGGGCGACACCTTCTCGGCTGACGAGATCGTCCGCGCCGGCCACCAGTTCTTCGGCTCGATCTCGCAAGGTCTGGCGCAGGTAGTCGAGAAAGCCTTCAGCCAATGGGGCGAACCGAACGGTTACGTGCTCGGCCAGGAGGGTGGCGGGGCCTTCGTGGTTGGTCTGCGCTATGGCGACGGCACCCTCTACACCCGCAATGCGGGCGACCGTCGCGTCTTCTGGGAGGGCCCCTCGGTGGGCTTCGATGTCGGTGGCGATGGCGCCCGCACCATGATGCTGGTCTATAATTTGCCGGCGACCGGTGCGATCTATCAGCGTTTCGTCGGAATCGCCGGCTCGGCCTATTTTGTCGGCGGGCTCGGCATGACGGCGCTGGCCGCCAATAACATCGTCGTGGTTCCGATCCGCACCGGTGTCGGATTCCGCCTCGGCGCCAATGTCGGCTACCTCAAGTTTACGCCGCAAGCGACCTGGAACCCGTTTTGAGGCCGGCCGGGCATCCGGCGCCGCAATTCATGCTAGAATGAATCGAAATCCGCCGGGCAGGCCGCAAGTTTAGGTTAATGCTGGCTTGCGCTGGCGGTACCAACCCCGCCATGGCATGGTTTCCGGCGGGGTAATGCCGGGCAGGGATCGCGTCGGAGGCGTCGCTCATGGTTGAGCCGATCATGTATTTCGGCATCGGGTTTCTGGTCGCAGCCCTGATCGGGCTGGTCGTCATTCCCCTCGTCCACAATCGCGCCGTCAGGTTGACAATGCGCCGGCTCGAAGCCGCGACACCGCTGTCGATGGCCGAGATCCAGGCCGACAAGGATCAACTGCGCGCCGAGTTCGCCATGTCGACCCGGCGGCTCGAAATGAGCGTCGATCAGCTCAAGACCAAGAGCACCAGCCAGCTCGCCGAACTGAGCAAGAAGAGCGACGCCATCAACCGTCTCAAGATCGAGCTGGGCGAAAAGACCGCCACGATTTTTGCGCTGGAGGCGCGCGACAAGGCGCTGCGCGACCAGCTGCGCGCCACCGAAGAAGAGGTTTCGGTCAAGACCGCCGCGATGCACGACGCCGAACGCGCGCTGGCCGACAAGGAAGCCGAACTGGCGAAAATGATAAGCGAGCTCGACGAGCAGTCGACCTTTGCCGACGCGCAGAAGGTCGAGATCATTGCGCTCAAGGCGCAGATCGAAGCGCTGAAGGACCGGCTCACCACCGCTGGCAACGAGGTCAAGCAGGTTGAAGACCGCCGCGAAGCCGAGCGCGTGGAGCTTGAGGGCGCCACCAGGGAACTGGACGAGGAGCGCGGCAAGGTGCAGAACCTCGGCCGCCGGGTCTCCGAGCTGGAGCAGCAACTGGCGGCGCAGACCGCCGAAGCGGAAATCCTCGGTCGCCGCGCACACGACCTGGAAAACCGGCTTACCGAGCAGTCGCGCCTGCTGACCGAAAGCGAGACCAGCCTCAAGCACGTGAACGCCGAGTTCGAGGCTGCGCGCAAGACAGAAGGCGATCTGCGCGCCGCCATCACCGAACTGGAGGAACGCGCCGGCTCGGCCAACCAGAAACTGAAGTCGGAAAAGGCCCAGCTGCAGTCCGAGCTCGAGCGTACCAGGGAAGAACGCGACCGGCTGACGCACGAGCTCGCCACCCTGAAGCGCGAGACCGAGGAAACCTGGGCCTCCGAACGGGTCGAGAACTCGCTGCTGCGCGAGCGGATCAATGACGTCGCCGCCGAAGTAGCGCGGCTTGCCTCCGCGCTGGAAGGCCCGAACTCGCCGATCGAAGCCATCCTCGCCACCGAAACCGCGCGCGACCGCGGCGGTCCGATGACCGTGGCCACCAATGTCGAGATGGGCGAAGGCGCGTCTGGCGGCAATCTCGCCGACCGCATCCGCGCATTGCAGTCCCAGGCCTCTCGCCTGCGGCACGACGACGAGCCGCAAAGCCGGAACTGACCGGCCGGCTCGCTTGACACTCCTTCAGCGCAATCCTTATATCCGCCCGGCCCCTTGAGGCCGGGCGCTTAGCTCAGCGGGAGAGCGTTCCCTTCACACGGGAGAGGTCGAAGGTTCGATCCCTTCAGCGCCCACCATGTCAAACGCCCGTTCCGGGGCATTCTACTGGCAGTCCTGATTCAGGAATCATCATTCAGGAATCATCGCCGCGATCACCGTGATCGGGCCTGAATCCGCGAAATGCCCATCCCGTTGCCCAGCCGAGAACCAGGAGGACAATCGGCGGACCAAGCAACAGCACCGGTATCGCCAGCAGACCGCTGATATTCTGGAATCCGACCTGAATTCCATAAACCAGAAAATAAAGGATCCAGCCCATGATCCATGCGGCGGACAGGAGCAGCCACACGCGAAACAATCCGCGCCGCCAGTTCACCTCCGCCGGAGCGTTTGCTCGCGCATGACCAGGCATACGACGAGGCATTCCAAACTGGGCCATTGCAATCGTCCTTCCCCTTGGTCGTGCCATCGGGCCAGACGCCACATCTTCCACCTTTTCAGTGGCGACGAGAAGCGACGACAAAGCCCATTTTGAGAAATTTTCGTGTGCCAGTTTGAGGGGTGGTTGGCGGGTCTTCATCGTTTCAATTCGGGATTTTTTGAACTTTCCCGTAGCCAACATGGTGGGGGCCCAGCTGCCATCGACGGGGACCCCGGTAGCGTGGGGGGGAGTGCCCACGGGGGTCGCCGGCGGTCGCACCTGTGTCACAGTGCGGCTCGGGAAGCTGGGGCTTGATCGCAAACAGCGATTGCATATGGTGGTCCAGGTAGTTGAGTTTTCTGGTCTTCACGGATGGCTGCGGTTGGCTCGGCGGTAGAACGTTCCCTTCACACGGGAAAGGCCGAAGGTTCGATCCCCTCAGCGTCCGCCATCGAAAGCCGCGCATCTTGCACATCTTTCGTCGCGGCACATGCGATGATCCTGGCAGCCTGTGAGATCAACAGGCACAAATCCTAAGAGCAGGGAAGGAAGCACATGATTGCTGTAGTCGGCGCGACCGGCAATACCGGACGGGCGATCGTCAAGGAGTTAAAGCAACTGGGCCAGAATCCGGTGTGTGTCGTGCGCAACGCGGAGAAGGCGCGCGAAGTCCTCGGTTCCGACGCAAAGACGGCCGTGGCGGAGTTGACCGACAGCGCCGCGCTGGAAAAGGCACTTCAGGGCGTGCAGAGCGTGTTCGTCGTGACCGGCCACAATCCGGGAATGGTCGAGCAGCAGAACAATGTGCTCGACGCCGCGATCAAGGCGGGCGCCAGGTATCTCGTCCGGGTGAGCGGCGGCCGCTCGGTGGTCACCCCCGACTCGGAGTCGGTGATTGGCCGCTCGCACCATGCCATCGAGGAACGGCTGCACGACAGCGGCATCGGATGGGTGATTCTGCGGCCCGGCCTGTTCATGCAGAATACCTTTACCCAGGCCGCGTCAATCAAGAACGACAGCAAGATGGTGCTCCCCTTCGCCAAGGACCTGCCGGTGGCCCTCACCGACGTGCGCGACACCGGCGCCGTCGGTGCGCGCATCCTCATCGATCCGGCGCCGCACGCCGGCAAGACCTACGAGTTCACCGGCAAGCTCACCAACTACGGCGAATTCGCCGAGGTATTTTCAAAGGTGCTCGGCCGGACGATCACCTATGTTGGCGTCACGCCCGAGCAGGCCGAGCAGGCGATGAAATCGCGCGGCATGCCGGACTGGCTGGTCCAGCATCTCGTCACCATCGCCAAACTCGGCGCCAAGGGTGCCTTCTCGAACGAGAACACCGCACCCATTCGCGAGATCGCCAAGCGCGAGCCGATTACAACGCGACAGTTCGTGGAGGACTTCAAGGGCATGTTTGCCTGAGCGACTTTCGGACAGATCGCACGGCGCATCATTAATTCAGGGCCCGTCGTCCACGGCGGGCCTTTCGATTCGGGCCATCCACGCGAACCCGGGTGGCCTTGCCTCGCCCGCGCGGGAGTGCTTTCTGACCGGGCGGAGGACACGACCGATGCAACTACCGACACCCGTCCTGCGACCGCCCTTCAATGTTACGCGGGCAAGCCACGTGGTGCTCACCGTCGCCGATCTGGCGGCGAGCCGCCGCTTCTACGAGGAGGTGATCGGCCTGGTGCTCACCGCCGAAGCGGACGGCACGCTTTACTACCGGGGCATCGAGGAAGCCTGCCACCACAGCCTGGTGCTGCAGCAGGACAACCGCAAGCCGGCCTGCCGGCGCATCGGCATGCGCATGCTGGGCGAGGACGATCTCGAGGACGCCTTCACCTTCTTCAATGAGCAGGGTTGCGCGCCCGCTTGGGCGGACGTGCCGTTCCAGGGCCGCACACTGCGGGTGACCGATCCGCTTGGCACGCCACTCGAGTTCTGCGCGCGCATGACGGTCGAGCCGCGCCAGATCACAAACTTCGCCAGTCACCGCGGCGGCTGCGCGCAACGCATCGACCACTACCAGATCCTCGTGCCGCAGGTGCCGCGTGCGCTCGAGTTCTATAGTGCGATGGGATTTCGGCTCAGCGAATACATCGCCACCAAGGATGACCAGCTGCGCGGCATTTTTCTCCAGCGCAAGGGCAATCCGCACGATATCGTTTTCTTCAACGGCGCCGGGCCGCGACTTCACCATGTCGCCTACTTCACGCCGGAGGGCCAGCATCTGCTCAAAGCCTGCGACGTCGCCGGCAGCCTCGGCTACGGCTCCGGCGTCGAGCGCGGACCGGGACGGCACGGTCCCGGACACGCGATGTTCGTCTATTTCCGCGATCCGGACGGGCACCGCATCGAGCTGTTCAACACGCATTACCAGGCGATCGATATCGAAAACGAGCCCGTGCGCTGGAACGTCGGCGACCCCAACGTCTCCTTCCCCTGGGGGCTGCCGGCGCAGCGCCGCTGGTTCGAGGAAGCGACGCCGGTCGAGGGAGTGGCCATCCGGGAGCCGGAGACGAAGGCCGCACCGCTGACGCTCGAGCGCTTCCTTGCGGAACAGGCCGAAGGCAAGTGACAGCCCGCGCCGCCTGCTGATGGCCCGTCCGATTCCAGACGAAACCTTTGTGCTGATCGCCGGCGGCGGCCCTGTCGGCCTGTCGGCGGCCATCGAGCTCGCCCGCCGCGGCGTGGCCTGTGTCCTGGTCAACGACAACGCCGAAACTGCCACGCACCCCAAGTGCAACAACACCAACGCTCGCTCGATGGAGCATTTCCGCCGGCTCGGCATCGCCGGTCAGTTGCGCTCTGAAGGCTTGCCCCCGGACGTCGAGCGCGCCAGCGCCTATGTCACCCGCTTCTGCGGCTACGAATTCGGCCGGCTGCCGCGGCCCTGGGCGGAATGGCCGACGCCGGAACTGCCGGCGACGATTTCGCAGATCGTGCTCGAGCGCACGTTGCGCCGCTGCGCCGAAGCGGACGCCAATGCGCAAATCCATTTCGGCCAAACGCTCGAGTCGTTCACCACCGATGCCGGCGGTGTGGTCGCGGAGATCGTGACTGCCGGCGGTGACCGTCACACCATCAAGGCGCGCTACCTGCTCGGGGCGGACGGCGCCGCCAGCGCCGTGCGCAAGGCGCTCGGCTTCCGCATGCTCGGCGAGGACGGGACCGCGCCTCGCGCCTTCATGGGCGGCACCATGCTCTCCTGGTTCATCCGCGCGCCCGGTCTGATCGCGGCGAGCAGCCGCAAACCGTCGCAGATGACCTGGATCATCAACCCCGACATGCGGGCGATGATGTATGCGCAGGACGGACGAGAAACCTGGGTGGCACACTACCAGGTGCCACCCGGCACCGACTGGCGCGAACTCGATGCACGCCGGATCGTGCGGGCCATGCTGGGCGCCGATGTCGATTTCGAGATGCTGTCGGGGGGGCCGTGGACCGGCGGGCTGGCGCTGGTGGCCGAGCATTACCAACAGGGACCGGTGTTCCTTGCCGGCGACGCCGCACATCTGTTCACCCCGCTCGGCGGGCTCGGCATGAACACCGGCATCGGCGACGTGATGAACCTGTGCTGGAAGCTCGCCGCCGTTCATGACGGATGGGGTGGCCCGAAACTTGTGGACACCTACGAAACGGAGAGACGTCCGATCGGGCAGCGCAATGTCCAGCTCGGCATCCGCTGCACCGAGGTGATGGACAAATGGGAGATCCTCGCCGACTTCGAGGCGGACACGCCGGCCGCGGCCGCGGCGCGCGCCGAGCTGGGTGCCCGTGCCGTGGTCGAGGACCTGCCGCAGTACCGCACTGTCGGCATTCAGCTCGGCGAGCGCTACGAGGAGTCGCCCATCATCTGGCCGGACGGCACGCCGGCGCCGCCGGACAGCTGGGACAGCTACACGCCGCTGGAGCGGGCGGGCGCGCGGGCACCCCATGTCTGGCTGGGCGAGGGCCGCGCGCTCTACGACGATTTCGGCAAGGGCTTCACCCTGCTCGATTTCGGCGCGGCCGAGCAGGCGAGCCGTTTCGCGCTCGCGGCCTACAACGGCAACATGCCGCTTACCGTGCTGGCACAGGCGCCGCCGGAAAATTCGCCCTACCGCAGCAAATTGGTGCTGATCCGTCCTGACCAGCACATCGCCTGGCACGGCGACAGCGCGGCTGACGCGAAAGCAATCATCGATCGGGTGCGCGGCGCGTGAACTGCCGCCATTATTTTCGCCGCGCCGGCGGATCGCGGGTGAGGTTCTTCACTGCCAGTTCGTCGAGATAGTCCTGCCAGTACCGGTCGCGGTTGCGGCCGAGGTCGCGCAGATAGTCCCAGCCGAAGATGCCGGTCGAGTGCAGGTCGTCGAATACCAGCCGCACCGCGTAATTGCCGACGGGCAGCACCTCGATGATCATGACGTCGCGCTTGCCGGGTACGGTCTTGCGCTCCTCCGCGGAATGGCCCTGCACTTCCGCGCTCGGACTCTTCACGCGCAAATATTCGGCCGGAAGGTCGTATGCCTCGCCGCCGTCAAAAGTGACGGTGAGCGTCTTCTTGTCCTTGTGCAGACGCAGTTCGCTCGGCCACGCTTCCGTGTCGGTGCTCATGGCGCGCCTTGTAACGCGCGTGCGATCAGATGACAAACCGCACGGTGCCAGCGGCGCTCACGTCATAGCCGCCAAGTTCCTGCGCGCGCAAAGTGAACCCTTCCGTACGCAGGAACCGGATCAGCGCCTGCAGTGGGCCGTGGAAATAGTCGCGTTGCCGCATGACCAGGTCGAAGGGCTCCCAGACGATGGGTGCGAAATCAAGCCCCGCCGCATTGGCGACGCCGCGGGTCGCGATGCCGGTGTCCGCGCGACCCGCGCGTACCGCCTGCGCGATATCGTTGCCGGTTGGTGCGAGCGGGCTCACCGTCACGAGATTGTCCAGCGACCCCTTGGCCCGATGCAGGAGCGACAGCAGCAGCAGTTGCGCGCCGGCGCCCTCCGGTCGCAAGGCAATGCGCGCACGTTTGCTGATCACGTCCCCGATGGTCTTGATCTTCAGCGGATTGCCGGGCACCAGCAGGAAGCCCTGCTCGCGGCGGCAGAAGGCGATGAGCACGGCGTCCTGCATGTCGCTGCGGGCTGCCATCGCTGCGGCGTTGGCATCGGCTTCCGGGTTCTCCAGAGCGTGCAGATGGATGGCAGCGGCGAGGGTCTCGCCAGCGACGAAACGGTTGAATCCCGCTTCGCTGCCGACCGCGAGCTGGGCGAGCCCGGAACCGCTCTCCCGCAGCGCCCACTCCAGGAGTGGGTCGTGACTGCCGCCGACGATGGGCGCGGGATTGGGCCGCGCCACGCCGTCAGGCCGGTGGACGCTGGAGGACAGCCAGTGATCCAGTTCGGCCCTCGGAAACAGCCAGCGCCCGGTGACTTTGGTGCAGGGCACCGTGCCCTCGGCCACCATTTCGTAGATTTTGCGTTCCTTGAGCCGGAGATAGGCAGCTGCCTCGGAGGTGGTGAACAGTTCCATACAGGTTGCACGCATATGCACGTTTTTGGCCGTACGCCAAACGTACATAATGGAGGACAATCTTCGCAAGCAGATCGCCAAGATCATGATCTGTAGCGATTTTTTGCCGGACCGTGGTCGGGGCTGGTACAGCAAAGGCCCTCGGAACGAACAGAACACCTGTCCCGACAACCGGTGCCTGTCCCCAAAGCGGACGTTTTGCATGCCAGGATCGAGAATTGCCGCGGGTGAGGCTTGGCGGT
>CAZUDR010000089.1:0-9954 GCA_964618715.1 uncultured Undibacter sp.
CCCGTGCACCTGACCTGGAACACGTTGGCGCCGAAGGTCACATCGCTGCATGCTGGCAAGCAGAACGGGTGGCCGAATCCCTGAGGAAGGCGTCATGAGCACGGCCCAGACGGCGGCTGACGTCGAACGTAGCGGCCACGAGCAACGGCGCCAATCGGTGCGCCGGGTCGCCGAAGCGGCGGACCTGGTCAAAGTGCGAAACCTGAAAATGCATTTTCCGGTCACCGAGGGCGCCCTGATCCCGCGCGTGGTGGCGCATGTGAAAGCCATCGATGGCATCAGCTTCACCATTCGCAAGGGCGAGACCCTGGGCCTGGTCGGCGAATCCGGCTGCGGCAAGACCACGACCGGCCGCTGCATCCTGCAGCTGGAACATGCTACCGACGGCGAGATATTGTTCGACGGAAAGAACCTGATCGATCTGGACCGCAGGTCGATGATGGCGCTGCGGCGCAAGATCCAGGTGATCTTCCAGGATCCCTACTCGTCGCTCAATCCGCGCATGAAAATCGGAGAAATCATCGCCGAGCCGATGCTTGTGCACAAGACCGAGCCGGACAGGGCGGCACGCGAAAAACGCGTCAGCGAACTGCTCAGCTTGTGCGGCCTTGATCCCCGCTTCGCCGACCGTTATCCGCATGAGATGAGCGGGGGCCAGCGCCAGCGGGTCGGCATCGCGCGCGCCCTCTCGGTCCGCCCCGAGTTCATCATTTGCGACGAGGCGATTTCAGCCCTGGACGTGTCGATTCAGGCGCAAATCATTAACCTGCTGGAGGATCTGCGCGACGAGTTCGACCTGACATACCTGTTTATTGCCCATGACCTGAGCGTCGTGCGCCACCTGTGCCACCGGGTGGCGGTAATGTATCTGGGCAAAATCGTCGAACTGGCGGAATGCGACGAGTTGTATAACAACCCGATGCACCCCTATACTCAGGCGCTACTGGAGGCGGTACCAATCCCGGACCCCGAAGTCGAACGCAAGCGCGAACACAAGATAATCAAGGGGGAGGTGCCAAGCCCGATCAATCCGCCAAGCGGATGCGTGTTCCATCCGAGATGTCGGCTTGCCGTGGACAACTGTTCGAAAGAGGTACCGGAATTCAGGGAATTGCGGCCGGGGCACTGGGTAGCGTGCTCGGTCGTGTGAACGCTCCGCAAGAAGGGCGTTTCGGGGGCCAAAAAAGGGTCCCCGGACAAGAAGTGCAAAGGAAAGAAACACAAGTCAGGTTCAGGGAGGAATGCTCATGTCACTGTCACGACTGACGAGACCGATGCTGGCTATGGCGGCAGGTGCCGCGATTGCCGTCGGTTACGCCGGGCTTGCCAGCGCGGCCGATCCGCAGAAAGGCGGAATACTGAAATACGTGGTACCGGCGGAGCCGCCGAGCTTTGACGGCCACCGCGAAACCACCTTCGCGCTGATCCATCCGATCGCGCCGTTCTATAGCCTGCTGATCCGGCTGAAGCCGGACGAGCCCTACAAGTCCGGAAATTTCGAGTGCGATCTGTGCACCGAAATGCCGACGCCGACCGACGGCGGAAAGACCTACACCTTCAAGATCCGCGAAGGCGTCAAGTTCAGTGACGGTACACCGCTCACCGCGCAGGACGTCGTCGCCACCTACAAGAAGATCATCTTCCCGCCGGACGGCGTTGCGAGCGCCCGCAAGGCGTTCTTCGTCGCGGTCGAAAGCGTAAGCGCACCCGACGACCACACCGTCGTGTTCAAGCTGAAGTATCCTTCGGGCGCGTTCATCCCCGCGCTCGCCAACCCGTACAACTTCATCTACTCGAAGGCCAAGCTCGACGAGGACATGCACTGGTACGAGAAGAACGTGCTGGGCTCCGGTCCGTTTGTCTTCGACGGCCGTCAGGCGGGCGCCCACATCAAGGGCAAGCGCAACGAAAACTACCACCACAAGGGCAAGCCCTATCTCGATGGCTTCGAGGCCATCTTCGCCAACAAGCAGTCATTGCGTGTGCAGGCCATCCAGGGCGACCGGGCTGCGATCGAGTTCCGCGGTTTCCCGCCGAACAGCCGCGACGATCTGGTGAAGGCACTGGGCGACAAGATCAACGTGCAGGAAAGCAACTGGAACTGTGTGCTCCTTGCCACCATCAACCATACGCGCAAGCCGTTTGACGACGTGCGCGTGCGGCGTGCGTTGACCCTGGCCGTAGATCGCTGGGGTGGCTCCGAGTACCTGTCGAAGATCGCCATCGTCAAGGCCGTGGGCGGCGTGGCCTTCCCCGGCCATGAGCTGGCAGCGAACGACGAGGAGCTCAAGCAGCTTGCCGGTTACTCCCCCGACATCGAGAAGTCACGGGCGGAAGCCAAAAAGCTTCTGAAGGAAGCCGGCCAGGAGAACCTCAAGTTCACGCTGTACAATCGCGGCGTGGACCAGCCCTACAAGTTCGTGGGCACCTGGCTGATCGACCAGTGGAAGCAGATCGGTCTCGAGGTCGACCAGAAGGTCGAGCCGACGGGCCCCTTCTACGCCAACCTGCGCAAGAAGAAGGACTTCGACGTCTCGATGGACTTCAATTGTCAGGCCGTGGTCAACCCGCTGCTCGACGTCGCCAAGTTCATCTCGGACGACAAGACCGGCAACCAGTACGGTGGCTATCAGGACCGCGAGCTGGACAAGCTGTTCGACCAGATGAACCAAGCCGCCGACGTGAAGGAACAGCGTGCGCTCATGCGCCAGTTCGAGAAGCGTGCTCTTGATGAGCAGGCGCATGCCCTGATCACGCTGTGGTGGAACCGGATCATCCCGCACCGTGCATACGTCAAGGGATGGTACATCACGCCGAGCCACTACCTGAACCAGCAGCTTGAAAGCGTCTGGATCGACAAGTCGCTGATGTAAGTCAGCACGTCGCCTGAACCAATCCGCCCGCGGCGCTGTCGCCGCGGGCGGAATATCGGCAGGTGAACCAGAATGTACCAATACATCATCAAACGCCTTTTGCTGACGATCCCGACACTGTTGGGCGCGGCGATCCTGGTGTTTTTCCTGCTGCGTCTCATCCCGGGCGACATCTGCGAGCTGCGCCTGGCCGGGACCGGCGGTTATTTCGACAAGGAAGCGCTAGAGATCTGCCGCAAGGAGCTCGGCATCGACCAGCCGATTATGGTTCAATTCTTCCATTTCATATGGGGCTTTTTCACCCTCGATCTCGGCAACTCGATGTGGACCAACCGGCCGATCACCGAGGAGATCAGCCTGCGTTTCGAGCTGTCGCTGATGATCGCCATCCTTGCGACCATCACGGCGACGGTAATCGCCATTCCCCTCGGCACCATTTCCGCGATCAAGCAGGACACCTGGATCGACTATTTCGTCCGCGCGTTCAGCATCGCCGGCATCGCCATGCCCTCGTTCTGGCTGGGCATCCTCATCATTTTCGGCATCCTGTTCACAACGCAATGGTGGACCGGCATCCCCTGGATGCCACCGATCGAATACAAATCGGACTGGTGGAGCTGGGCCAATATCAAGAACAACCTTGCGCTGCTGATATGGCCTGCGCTGGCAACCGGTTACCGTTACTCGGCCGTGGCGACCCGCATGACCCGCTCGGCCATGCTGGAGGTGCTGCGCGAGGACTACATCCGCACCGCGCGCGCCAAGGGCCTTTTCGAGCGGTTGATCATCCGGCGCCATTCGCTCAAGAACGCCATGCTGCCGGTCGTTACCGTGATCGGCATCGAATTCGCGTTTCTCATGGGCGGTCTGGTGGTCACCGAGCAGGTGTTCAATCTCAACGGGCTGGGCAAGCTGTTCGTCCAGTCGGTGACAAACCAGGACTACGCCATGACCCAGGCGCTGGTCATGGTGGTTGTCGCGGTGTTCGTGTTCACCAACTTCCTGGTGGATGTCTTTTACGCGTGGCTCGATCCCCGTATCCGGTACAGCTAGGAGGTACTCCCAATGGCGGTGACGTCCGAAGTTGCCGTTGAGGCCCAATTCGAGGATCTGCGCGCAAAGAAGCCGATCTCGTTTGTGCTCCTCGACCTGATGCGACGCAAGCCGCTGGGTGCGGCCGGCGCGATCGTCGTCATCATCATGATCCTGATGGCCGTCTTCGCGGACTTCCTCACGCCGTACGATCCCGTCGCAAATTCGTTCGCCGACATGACAAAGGCGCCGAGCGCCGTGCACTGGCTCGGTACCGACCAGTTCGGGCGCGACCTGCTGTCACGCATCATTTACGGCGCGCGCACCGCCCTGTTCGTCGGCTTCACCTCGGCGCTGGTCGGCGGCACCATCGGGCTGGTGCTCGGAGTCGGCAGCGCCTATTTCGGCGGCCGCATCGATCTGATCTTCCAGCGGATCATGGATATCTTCATGGCCTTCCCGCTGATCATCATGGCGCTGGCCGTGGTGTCGATCTTCGGGACCGGCGCGCAGAACGTGATCATCGCCATCACCATTCCGTTCATTCCGCGCTGCGCCCGCGTGGTGCGCTCCAGCGCGCTGGCAATCCGCGAGGTGCCCTATATCGACGCCGCGCGCGCCAACGGCTTCTCGCACTCGCGCATTATCATGCGCCACATGGTGCCGAACGTGATGGCCCCCTACCTGATCATGATCACCGCCTTCGTCGGCCAGGCCATCCTGCTCGAGGCGTCCCTCTCCTATCTCGGCCTCGGGGTGCAGGAGCCGACGCCGGCCTGGGGTCTGATGCTGCAGGGTGGCGCGGAGGAATACGCGCTGAGCGCACCGTGGATGGCGATCTTCCCGGGGCTGGCCATCACGCTTGGGGTGTTCGGCTTCAACCTGTTCGGCGACGCCGTGCGCGACGTGCTCGATCCCAAGCTGCGGTCGCGGTAGCGGCATCACCGAAAACGGGCGCCACAATTCCGGTCGTCACGCCGGGCCTTGTGCCGGCCATGACGCAAACTGAACTGGCAGGAAGTCAGCCCGCCTTCGCCACCTTGATCTTCGCCGCCGGCTGCGGCTCGCGATAGCGCTCGCGCAGGTCGTCCCACTCGGCGGCACGGAACCGGGCGAAGGCCTCGTGCGGTGACAGGTCCTTCGGCGGCGCCGGGAAATTTCCCTTTTTGACCTCGGCCAGCAGTTCCTCGCAGATGCCGATGACTCCGCGGAACAGAAGCGTCGGCAGGATGGCGAGCTTGTAGCCCATGGACTCCGCGTCCTTCAGCTCGACGGCCGGCGTCTTGCCGCGGCGCACGACGTTGAGCAGGCACGGCCCCTTCACCAGCTTCGGCACCGCGGCGATCTCTTCCATGGTCTGCGGCGCCTCGACAAAGGCGATGTCGGCGCCGGCGGCCAGCGCAGCGTTGGCCCGCATGATCGCCTCGTCAAAGGAGATCACGGCGCGGGAATCCGTTCGCGCGATGATGATGATGCCGGAATCGCCGCGTGCGTCGCACGCTGCGCGGATCTTTGCGATGTAGTCGTCGGTCGGGATCACTTCCTTGTTGTCGAGATGACCGCACTTCTTCGGGAACACCTGGTCCTCGATATGAATGGCGGCCACGCCGTGCCGCGCATATTCGTGCACGGTCCGCACCACGTTCAGCTCGTTGCCGTAACCGGTGTCGGCATCGGCGATCACGGGGCGGTCGACCGTCGTCGCGATCTTGCCGGCGTTGGTGACCATCTCGCTCATGGTCAGCAGGCCGTAGTCGGGATAGCCGTGCGCTGCTGCGGTGCCGGCACCGGTCATGTAGACCGCATCGAATCCGGCGTCGGCAATCAGCTTGGCCGTGATGCAATCGTAGGCCCCCGGTGCGACGGTCATGCCGCCGCGCCTGATCATGGCCCGTAGTTCGCTCGCCTGGCTCATTGCCGGCCTCCCTTCAACATGCGTTGCCGCTCAAGATAGGGCACCAGGCCCCCTGCCCGCACCATTTCCGCGAGATGCGCCGGGACCGGTTCGCAGGCATAGATCTCGTCGCGGGTCAGATTATGGACCTTGCCGTTCTCCGGTTCGAGCGCGACGCGGTCGCCGGCGGCGATTTTTCCCGCTTCGGGACAGACCAGTGCCAGCAGCCCGAGATTGAGCGCATTGCGGTAGAAAATGCCGCCGAATGACGGCGCCAGCACCGCGCTCACCCCCAGCTGGCGCAGCGCCTGCGCCGCCTGCTCGCGCGAGGACCCCATACCGAAATTGCGCCCGCCGACGACGACGTCACCGGATGCCACACCGCCGGCGAACCCCGGGTCGGCGGCCTCGAGGCAATGGCGGGCGATCTCCTCGATCGGCCGCTTCATATGGATCCCCGGGGCCAGCTGGTCGGTGTCGATGTTGTCGCCGAACACCCAGGCCCGGCCGCTGTTTTGCGATGGCCCGCTCAATTGAGGAACTCCCGCGGGTCGCGGATTTCACCGGCCACCGCCGCCGCGGCGACCGTATAGGGCGAGGCCAGGAAGATGTTTGCGGTCCTGGCCCCCATGCGGCCGCGGAAGTTGCGTGCCGTGGTGGACATGCAGACCTCGTCCTCGGCCAGCACGCCGGCGCCGTAGCCGGCGCAGGCACCGCAGCCGCTCGGCAGCATGATGGCACCGGCATCGAGCAATGTGGCCAGTGTCCCGTCGGCGGCGGCCGTTGCCGTCTCCCGGCGCGAGGCCGGCGCCACCATCAGGCGCACCCGGTCCGCCACACGGCGCCCTTTCAGCACCGCTGCCGCCATCTGCAGGTCGACCAGCTTTGCGCCCGTGCAGGCGCCGACATAGGCCACGTCGATGCGCTCGCCCCGATGATCGCCGACCGGGCCGGCGTTGGCCGGCGAATGCGGCAGCGCCACCTGCGGCGACAGCGCCGCGGCATCGAAGCTATGGATCGTACGATAATGTGCGTCCGCGTCGCCCTGCCACTGCTGCGGATCGATCGTCTGGCCACCGGCTGCCGCGATGTGTGCCGCGGTCACGTCGTCAGCGGCGATGATGCCGGTCTGCGCGCCGAGTTCCGCCGCCATGTTGCACAGGGTCATGCGTTCGGCCATCGGCAGCGGAGCAATCGCGTCGCCGGTATACTGCACCACCTGATAGTCGCCGCCATCCATGCCGAGCGTCGCGCACAGGCTCAGCATCATGTCCTTGGCGCAGACGCCGGCGGCGAGCCGGCCCGACCAGTCGATGCGGATCGTGTCCGGCACCCTGATCCAGGTCTCTCCCGTCACCACGATCCCGGCCATCTCGGTGGCGCCGACGCCGAACATGAAGCAGCCGAAGGCGCCGCCGGTCGGCGAATGGGAATCGCCGCCGACCGCGAACATCCCCGGGCGCAGGTGTCCGCGCTCCGGCAGCACCACGTGGCAGATGCCCTGCATGTCGTAAAAGTTATTGACGCCGTTTGCCGCCGCCCATTTGCGCGTCAGGTCGAGAATGGCGGCGCTGTCCGAGTCGATGGCGGGCACATAATGGTCGGTAATGATGACCACCTTGTCCGGGTCCCATACCCTGGCGCCGAGTTTCTCGAGGATCGGCTTGATCCGCCGCGGTCCGCCGGAGTCGTGCATCATGGCGAGGTCGACCTTGCAGGTGACGATCTCGCCGGGCCGGACGCTGGCGCGCCCCGCTGCGCGGGCGATGATCTTTTCGGCGAGCGTCTGTGCCATCGGGCCTCCGCGCGGAACACAGCCAACTATACCGTCGAAGCGCTGCGGGCGAACCTGATCAGAAAGGCCAGCGGCACGGTGGCGATCGTCAGCGCCGCCACCACCATCACCGCCCCGGGGATGCCGATCAGATCGCCAACGAAACCGCTCGCCGGCGGCGCTGCCGCCAGAGCTCCCAGTGTCACCGTGTAGAACACGCTGAACGCGCGCGTGCGCCGCTGCGGCGTCACCAGGTCGGGCACCGAGCCGTAGGTGACGGTGGTGACGCCGTTGAGGATCACCCCGAGCACCGGCAGCAAGACGAAATCCAGCTCGAACGGCAGCAGCAGGAGCACGATCATGCCCGCCGCGGTCAGGACCTTGCTCATGACAATGGTGAAGACCTTGCCGAAGCGGGTGGCAAACCAGCCGCATGCCAGCTTGCCGAAGGCGCCGCCGAAGAACACCAGCGTCAGGGCAAATCCGGCAGACGAGACATCCGCGCCCTTGCCGGTCAGCACAAAGGGCAGCAGCACGAAAAATCCGCCGCGGGTGATGCTGTCGACGACGCCGAGCGCGACCAGCGCGCGGAAACCGGTGCGCATGCGCGCGGTTTCCGCAGCCAGCGCCGCGGCATCCTTGTCCGCATCAACCGCCTTGGCCTCCGTATGCTCGGTCTCAAAGGCAAAGCGCGGTGTCAGAAAGTAGATCGCCACCGCAGCGGCGATACCGACCAGGCCCAGCAGGCCGTAGGCGGGCCGCCACGGCATGATGAGGATGAGCGCGGACGCCGTGGCCGGCAGCAGAACCTTGCCGAGGTCACCGGAGAAATTGTAGGCGCCGAGCGCCTTGAGCGAGCGCGCGCCCGCAAAGGCATGCGCCACGATCGCCGAGCCGATCGGATGCTGGGTGGCGGCGCCGATACCGCCAATGAACAGGGCGCCGACCAGCCACCAGAAGCCGGTGCCGATGCTGGCCAGGCAATAGCACAGGCCGGCCAGCGCGGTGCCAACCGCCAGCACCAGCCCGGGACCGACGCGTTCCGCCAGCATGGAGGCAGGAATCTGCAGGGTGGCCATGGTGCCGGTGAACACCGTGCGCAGCGCGCCGGCCGCCGCATAGGTCAACCCGAATTCGGCCTGCCAGATCGGCAGGGCGATCCAGATCAGGTCGGTGAAGCCGTCGTGCAGCGCATGCGCCCCGCCGGCGACCGTCAGCGCCTTGCGTTCCTCGCGCCTGGCGGCCGCCCCATCTGGCGCCGTGGAGGTAGCGGGTGCGGTGACGGTCAAACGAGCTCCGGCTGCGGGCTTGCGGCGGGCGGACACCCCGCCAATGACGGTTTTGTGACGGCTTTATTTATCACGGGGAATGCGCAACAGTCATTGGCCGACAGGGGTTTTCCGGGAACCAGAGGACCATGAATTTCGAGCTGTCCGAGGAACAAAAACTGTTTGCGGACTCGGTCCGGCGCTTTGCGCTGTCCCATCTGGAAAAGGACGCCCTCAGGCGCGCCCATGATTCGCGCTACCCCTTCGACGTGGCGCAACTGATGGCCAAGCAGGGCCTGATGGGCATCACCATTCCGGAAAAGGATGGCGGCATCGGCGGCACGCTGATGGATGCGGTGATCGCCATCGAGCAGGTGGCGGCCGTCTGCCCGCGCAGCGCCGACGTGGTGCAGTTCGGCAATTTCGGACCGATCCGCGCCTTCGCCGAACACGGCAGCGCACAGCAGAGGCAGCGCTGGCTGCCCGACCTGCTGTCCGGCCGGATGGTGATGAGCCTCGGCATGACCGAACCGGGCGCCGGTTCCGCCGTCACCGACCTCGTCACCAGCGCCAGGCCGGACGGCTCTCACTATGTCATCAACGGCAGCAAGCTGTTCTCGACCTTCAGTCCGGACGCCGCCATCTTCCTCATCTATGTGCGATACGGGCCGGGGCTGTCGGGCATCGGCTCGGTGATCGTCGAGCGCGACACGCCCGGCTTCACCATCGGCCAGCCGTCCGCCTTCATGAGCGGCGAACAATGGTGCGAGCTGCATTTCGACAATTGCCGCATCCCGGCGGAAAACGTCCTGCTCGGCCCGGGCGGCTTCAAGAAGCAGATGTCGAGCTTCAATGTCGAGCGCATCGGCAATGCCACGCGCTCGCTCGCCTTCGGCCGCTACGCCTTCAACACCGCTCGCCAGCACGCCATGACGCGCGAGCAGTTCGGCCGGCCGCTGTGCGAGTTCCAGGGCCTGCAATGGAAGTTCGCCGAAATGGCGATCAAGCTCGAGGCGGCGCAGCTCCTGCTCTACCGCGCGGCGGCCAATGCCGACCGCGGCCTGCCGTCGGCCTATGACACCGCGGTCGCCAAGGCCGCCTGCAACGTCACCG